>NZ_PEIG01000005.1:300000-400682 GCF_002749975.1 Gloeocapsopsis sp. IPPAS B-1203
TCGTTTTTGTTTTTGCTCCCACCCAGGGATCGAGTGTTGTTGGAAGTTCAGTATTCAATCGTAAAGGAAGTTGTGCGGTAGAGAAAGACTGTGCATAAGCTGGTGTGAGAAAAGGTGCGTAAGCCTGTGCTTCAGGTGTTAGTTGCTTAATAAAAGCGACCATTGTCCCAGAGGCGAGTTGGCGCAGAGGTATTGTTTCATCTCCCCAACGTTCTTTAACCAACGTTCGCACACTTGCTGCACGTCCCAAATTACCAAGATCGCCAATACTCAAATGCGTACCACCGATCGCCGTAATCAGATATTTTTGACCCTGCAACTGATTAAACGGACGTAACTGATGATTCAGCACCGGAGTCACGGCATCTTCTGTACCTGCTAGCATTAATACAGGAACTGTTACTTGCGTTAAGCCCATTTTACCAAACAAATTACCAACCAGTGGGTTCAAAGCAACAATTTGTGCCACGCGGCGATCGCGTAAATTCAATCGTCGTTCTGGCAGATCAGCAGCAGCGCATTGTAACCAATCAGCGGGTGCTTGTCCTAACGCCGAAATCCCCCGACACGACTGCCGCACAGCGTCTAAATCTACCTCGCCTCCAGCCAATGCTAAAGCAGTGTAACCACCCAGTGAGTGACCAATCACCGTAACTTGCTGCGTATTAAACTTGCCTTGGAACCATCCAGGTTGCTGATTGTATCTTGCCAGTGTATTCAGGACAAAAGTGACATCCTGTGGACGATGAACAAACTCTTGCGCCGGAATGATTTCATTAGGATCGTTGGCAGCAGATACGCTTCCTAAGCGTTTGACACTACTTCCAGGATGTTCCAGTGCCGCAACTGTAAAACCGTACGAAGCTAAATGCTGCGCAGTCGAGGCAAAAAATCGGCGATCCGAACCAAAGCCATGCGAGATCACAACCATCGGTCCCTGAGAATTTACACTCGCATACAAATCTACAGGAATTGTGCGAAATCGCTGTCGGTCGGTGAGAAAGAGCGTCTGTTGCTGTACCGTTTGCGAACCACGAGTGGCTGGATTGAATCTTGGTAATTGAACATTACTGGTTACAGGTGCTAACTCGCGTTCCAGCAATGGACCGATCGCTTGACTTTGCCAATAAGTCGGATTAAACTGCAGTGCCAAACTCACCACAGCACTCGCATCAACTGTAATATTTTCCTCAGGATATGCTCGTAGCAAACTGATTGCACTCAGTCCGTTAAACTGCCGTGCTGCTAGTGATACTGTTGCTTGAAGTTGATCGACCGTTGTATTGGGAAGCGCTGCACTTACAGAATCAATCACTGTTTTTCCCGTAGGCGATCGCAACACCTGTGCCACAACTTTGTCAGCAACATTTGGGTCTACTTGAAGTTGACGATTCAAAAATTCACGGACTTGTGAATTTAAAATTGGCGTATAAAAACGTAGACTGCGCGGTACTTCCCCTGTTTTGGCAAAATGTTCCAAATCTGAAACAGCAACTTGTTGCTCCAATGGTCCTAACCGTAGCGTGACTCGTTCTGCCGCGAAAGCAGTAGATGTCATTCCTCCCCAACCATAAGCAAGTGTAATACTGCAAACCAATCCTTGTGTCAATTGCCAAGATTGGCGACTTCCCAACAGATGCCCTCTAAGCTCAAACTTCATATTCCCTGATTGCGGCAACTACCGATGTACTTTGTTGGAACAAACTTGATTTGCGGTTCGTCCCTCGAATCATAAGTGCATACGCCTGACCTGCAATTGATTGTATTCCAGGTACTCGTTTAACGTGCGATACTTAATTACAATTGCAGGTTTTTATCATGTCTATGTTAAACAATGTTTGGTACATAATAAACCTGAATTTAACTGACTATTTCTCTATTTTAAATGTTGAAATCACTTAAGTAATCTTTATTTAAAATATGTGTTTACCCTAGCATTAACTTTCTCCAATAGTTCAAAACACCACATAAAATAGTGAGAAATAAAATTCTCGGAGAATCATCGACAGCGGGATGTATGAAAACTAAAGTATCTAAAGCCTTAACCCAACCAGTTGCCGGTTTAGCTCTGTTAGCTATGGTTGCAACGACTTATCCATCTCCGAGTTGGGCACAACTTCCAGCCCCAACAGCTGCGGTACAAGAAAATGTAGAATACACCTTGGATGGTGGCGATCGCATCCGCATCAACGTTTTTGAAGTGCCTGAATATAGCGGTGACTATCAAATTCCTCCTGGTGGCGACCTGTATTTACCCTTGATTGGTCGTGTCGTTATCCGAGGGCTGACTCAAAATCAAGCAGCAGAGTTAGTTACAACACGTTATGCTCGCTTCCTGCGCCGCCCCATTGTCACAGTTAGTCTCATCGCTCCTCGCCCGATTAACGTCATTGTCTCTGGCGAAGTTATTAGCCCTGGCTCCTACACAGTAGGACTACAAGGCGGGGCTGGTGATAATCCTGGCGTACAATACCCCACCATTGTCAGTGCTTTAACTCTTGCCCAAGGAGTCACGCTGGCAGCAGATTTGCGTCAAGTACAACTGCGCCGTCCTCAAGGTGGTAATTTACCGGTACAAACTTACAATATCGATCTCACTCAGCTTGTCCGCACAGGTACTGTAGATCGCGATCTGACTTTACGCGATGGCGATACTATTTTTATTCCTACTGCAACAAGTATTAACTTAGCCGAATTACGTCAATTTGCTTCTGCCAGTTTTGCTGTACCCGCAAATAGACCTCGTACTGTCACAGTTGTTGGTGAAGTTAACCGTCCTGGTTCTTATGTTGTCACGGGAGGTGGTGTTAGTACAGCAGCAGCAACAGATCAAGGCGGAAACCAAGGAGGTGCTAATAATAATGGACTACCCACGGTGACGCGAGCAATTCAACTTGCAGGCGGGATTACATCAGAAGCTGACATCCGCAGTATCTTGATTCGCCGTCCTACCAAATCAGGTACAGAACATTCTATTAGTGTTAATCTTTGGGATTTACTCAAGACAGGTGATGTTGCTCAAGACACACTTGTGCAAGAAGGAGATACGATCGTTGTTGCCACAGCAACAGATGTCAACCCAGCCGAGGCAACTGAATTAGCTGATGCTAACTTCTCACCAGCTACAATTCCAGTCAGTGTAGTCGGTGAAGTCAAAACTCCAGGAGTGCTCAATTTACCGCCCAACACTCCGATGAATCAGGCAATTTTGAGTGCGGGAGGATTTAATAATGCTCGCGCTAGAAGAAATACTGTAGAGTTAGTTCGCCTGAATCCTGATGGTACTGTGACAAGACGGAACATCGAAACAAATTTTGAACAAGGTATCAATGAGCAAACAAACCCTCGACTCCGTGCTAACGATATTGTTGTTGTCAATCGCTCTGGTATAGCTCGGATCGGCGATACTCTAGGAACCGCTTTTGGACCTTTAGGTGGTGTAATCAACATCCTCCGCTTTATCGGCTTCTAATTAAAGTTGGAGGTTAAGGGATGTTATGCCAAATTTGTACATCCCTTCTCTTGCATGAACGCGAGTGCAAATGACTTCGCCGCTAGACAAACAAAAGACCTCCTGCATGAAGAGAATCGCGAATAAATTCGCTACTAGATAAACAAAGTCCACCTCCGTGGACTTACCTATAAAGATCTTTCTTTAGTGTGCCTCCGCACACTTCGTTTGGATAGCCCCGACTTGAGTCGGAGGAAGAGTGCAATTCATGCTGGAGAACCAACATCAATAAAATTTCCCAGTCCTTTTTGCTGTAGTTGTTGTAAAAAGAACTCTTCTAAAGAAAGACGAGACAAGTTCATTGCTATAAGTTGAGCCTCAGTCTGATGCAAATTCTCTAAAAACTTGTGTGGTTCGCCTTGTAGTTGCCCATGCCAGGAACCATCAGGTTCAACGATAAGATGATGCAGCCATTGGTTTAGCATACTGCGATCGCCACCTTGTCCTTGAATACTATAGGTATTTGGTTTACCTAAGAGTTCTTCTAGCGAACCCGTACAAATTAACTCACCTTGTGCCAAGATTGCAATGCGATCGCAGATTTGTTCGACTTCTGACAAGATATGACTATTAAAAAAAATCGTCTTACCAAGGTCTTTAAGCGCTAAAATAATCTTCCTCATCTGGTAGCGTCCGATCGGATCGAGACCTGACATCGGTTCATCTAAAAAGACAACTTCAGGATCGTTAATCAGTGCTTGAGCTAAACCAATGCGCTGTAACATTCCTTTAGAATACTGCCGCAGTTGTTTTTTCTTGGCGACTGACTGCGCTAAACCTACTAATTCGAGTAATTCAGGAATCCGCTGACGTTTGATAGCATGAGGCAGTTGAAATAACCCTGCAGCCATTTCTAGGAATTCCCAACCTGTTAAATAATCGTAATAGTAAGCATTTTCTGGTAAATAGCCAATTTTTTGTTTAGATATGCGATCGCCTAATGGTTGTCCTAAGAGAACACCCCGTCCTCCTGAAGGACGGATAATACCTAATAAAAGCTTAAGTAAAGTGGTTTTGCCAGCGCCATTTGGTCCTAATAAACCAAAAGTTTCTCCTTGATAAACACTCAGGGAACATCCTTTGAGGGATTCTATTTTCTGATTTAACCAAAAGCCCGTACGATAAAATTTTTTAAGTTCATACGTTTGGATCGCAGGCAAAGTTGATGCCGTTTTTCTTTGTTGTAAAGTAGATGATGAATTAAGTTTTATTTTTATTTCAGTATTCATGGCGCGATCAACTTATCCAGCAACGCCTAAGAATTATGGCAAATTTAACTTATATTATGCTGCGATCGCCATCAGCGTTTGTAAAGTAGCTTTGCCAAGTTGCGACTAATTGTTTAGCTGCTACTGTGCCTTCTTGCGGAAAATCTAAAAACTCTTTATCTGTGCTGGGGTCATACGGTCCTTCTTTGAGTTCTAATACTATAGTATCTGGAGCTAATGCCACTAGTGTGTGATAAGTTCCCTCTGCAAGTTCTACACCCCTTGTATCGCCCTGCGCACTAACTCGCTCTTGATGGAGAATTTGACCTTTTTCATCCATAATAATCATGCCTAGTTCTCCTTGCAGTACCAAGAAAAACTCAAAACCATTGACTTGTGAACTTCTTTGATGTCGATGTGGGCGAACATAAGTACCAGGTTGCAGGACGTTCAGAAATCTTTGAACTCTTTCACCTAGTTCGTGAAAGTTATAATTTTGTCGTAACCTCGGACTACTACGAGCCTTTTGGGTAATATCGTCTAATAAATCTTGAGTAAGACACTTGAATTGAGGAGTTGCCACGTAGGTATCCTGTAAATCTACAACTTAGTTATATCATCTTGCATTTGTTATCCAGCTGATCTTTTTGCCAGCGATCGCCAAGCTTTACCCACATCTTTAATACCTTTTTAAGTCACCTATCAGCACATAACTACTATGCAAGTTTTTCTTGAAACACCGCGCTTACTTCTACGAAACTTTACTGAAAAAGATGCTGACAATTTGTATGAACTTGACAGCGATCTTGATGTAATTCGCTTTACCAATTTAGGAATAATTAAAGGAGAGAAACCTATTAATATAGATTATGAAACTATTAAAAATATAACTTTACCAAAATGGCTTACTTACTATGAAAAATACGAATTTTACGGAATTTGGGCAGCAATAGAAAAGTTAAGTAACGAGTTTATCGGTTGGTTTCACTTTCGACCTGCATCAGACAACTTATTCTATTTCAATTTAGGATTTTATGATAATTCAGAAATAGAGTTAGGTTATCGCTTAAAAAAACCTAAATGGAATCAAGGCTATGCAACAGAAGGTTCTAAAGCGTTGATAGACAAAGGCTTTTCAGAGTCAGATGCTTTAAAGGTTGTCTCTATGGCATTAGCAAATCATACAGCATCGATTCGAGTTATGGAAAAAGTAGGGCTTAAGTTTGTTGCTAAATACTTTCACCCAGAAATTCAGATGGATGTAGTGAAATATGCATTAGACAGAAGTGAGTATATGGTAGCTTCTAAAAAGAATATTGCTAACTACTAAAATAGTACAAAATTGATTTGTGATTTTACCAAATTTGCTTACTTTATCGCTTGGCGGGCTAATTGCTGGTATCCTTGCAGGTTTTTTAGGAATTGGCGGAGGAACTATTCTAGTTCCACTCATGGTAGCGTTGGGATATACCCCATTACAAGCCGTCGCAACAAGTAGCTTAGCCATTGTGATTACATCAATTTCTGGTAGTATCCAAAACTGGCGGATGGGGTATTTTGATAGTCAGCGAGTGATTTATCTGGGGCTTCCTGCTTTATTCACAGCTCAGATCGGAGTTTATTTAGCAAGTCAATTTGCTTCATATCAACTATTAATTGCCTTTGGCTTATTACTACTAACTAATATTTATCTCGTAGATTTGAAAAAACGCCTTGTTAATCTGACAAGTAAAGAAAATCAAAGGGTTAATCCAGCGATCGCGCGATTTTGCACTGGAGGCGCTGCCGGAATCTTAGCAGGTTTATTCGGTGTAGGTGGTGGTGTCATTATGGTACCAATGCAAATGCTACTACTAGGAGAGCCGATTAAGATTGCAATTCAAACAAGCTTAGGTGTGATTATTCTCACAGCTATTTCTGCTTGTCTTGGGCATGCTCTGAGTAATAATGTCCTTTTTATGGAAGGTATTGTTCTAGGTATTGGTGGATTATTAGGTGTTCAATTTAGTACTCGCATTCTACCTAAGTTACCAGATAAGACTGTTAGCGTTATCTTTCGTTTAATGTCGGGGATATTGTCAATCTATATGTTTTGGCAAGCTTGGCAGATCTTACACAGTTAATAGTCTCTTGTGTTCGTAGGAAGTATTTATTACAAATCAATACTAATCTATTACAATAAAGAAGTATCTATTGCAAGTAAATATTATAAAACTTTCTGTTCTCTAAGCTTGAGAAAAAAATAATGATACCAGAAATGTACGATTTAATTAGTAATTTCAAAATTATTTAAGAATTTATTTTGTGTTTCTTCTACTTTTCAGTACATAGCATTTTTAAAACAAAGGGTATTACTTTTCAGTTTTGATACTATGTAAAACTAAGAATTAAGAAGATCAGAGAGATTACGGTTTTTCTGTTTGCACTAGCACTGCTACAGCAAAAAAACTATGTAGTTATCCGTAATCTTACTGAAGGCAACTATTAATTTGGTTTGGTAAAAACATAGTAATTGAAATTCATAGTTTCCTAAGAGAGGAGTATAAATAAATAAGCCAACTTTAATAGATAATTAGCATTTAGTAAAAAATACTTTTTTTCAACTATAAAGAAAAATATTTTTTCTATTCTTTTGTATTCGTATTAGTGTATTATTAATACATTAAATAATAAGCTCTGATTTAAAGAAAAACTGTGATTAATAATATAATTAAGAGCAATTTTATTTGAGCTCAACAAAAGTTCTATCTAAGCTTGAAAAGCAGCAAGAATAAACAATCGCGATCGCTAACCACAATCATCTAGATTTGTAGCCAAATTAGCTCAACTTATATAAATTGTGGTCTGCATTAGTAGCAGGATGAATCATAATGCAGAATATTAAACTCAACACAGAAGTATTACCTACTATTTTGGCTGTAGATAGTAGCCAAACAATGCAAAAAGAAATTCAATCTATACTATCTGATTACTGCCGCGTTTTAGTATCGAGTAATGCAGTAGACGCCTTAAATTTAATCTATTACGAAAAAGTTTCCTTGCTAATACTTGATATAGCAACACCACATATAGACGGTATTGAACTGTGTCGTACAGTACGAGATATGTCACAATTTCACAGCTTGCCAATCATCATGCTAACAGCAAGAAATAAATTTGTCGATCGAGTGAAATACAGCCTTGCAGGAGCAACTGCTTACATTACCAAACCCTGCGAACCCCAAAATTTATGTGAGATAGTAGCTCAATACCTATATTCAGAGTCAGTTGCAACTACACTGTTTAGAAGTGTCAAATACTGAACTATTGGACGATTATATAAATCACTCTAAAACCCTAGTTGTAGAGAGCTTTTATTGCTTTCACACTGCTAATTTTTAGTACAAAGTTATTGGCAGAAAGCTGGGTGAACAAAATTAGCTTCAACCCTTTTCCCGCAACTTAAGTAATTGAATGATTCTCGCACTACTCTATAACTGCCAATAGCTGTAATCTAAACCAAATACTGGATGGAGTTCGTGAACTTCACAAGCCCACTGAGTCAGGTAAGATGTGATAATGTCTCGAACGTCTGAGTCATAAACTTCACCATGTTTTTTACCAACCTCTTCTCTCAGTTGATGAAGTTGCCGACGCACCTGCGGTAAAGGTTTTGTTGAAATAGCTCGTTTCAGCTCGTACATCATTTGACTCACAGCAAGATTTCCAGCATCATCAAACATTGCCCAGTCGTTATACTCTTGCATAATAATTGATCTCTTCATTTTTTGTTATCTTAAATGATAACAAAACGCAGCCATTTCGTTACAACAAAAGTTAACACTCGTTTTTAGCTGTTCTGTCATACTTGAAACTATGGGAAAAGCAGGTCAAGCACTCAGAGAAGTATTAGAGACACACAATATTAGCCAAAGTTTACTGGCTAGAGAACTGGGCGTTGAGCGTCCGATTGTTTTCCGTTGGTTTCACGAACACACAGACCCCACTGCGGAAACTGTTGTCGAGATTGTCCAATCTTTACAAAAGATCAATACAGCGGCTGCTACAGATTTTGTGCAAGTCTATTTAGGTAACTTGACACGCAGCACGGATCGCACTTCAACCCAGGAGCTACCTAGGTCAGATCGAGTTAATGTTTCGCTGCTATCGCAAATTTTTGATAATACCACCAACTCTTACAAATACCTTTATTTCCTTTCCCTGTTAGGCATCATCCGAAGAAGACAGTTTGATACTTTATCGCCAATCAGTTTTCAAGAAATCGTTGTAGAGATGCTGGCGAATGCTTGGTATCCACACAATTACTTTAAACTATCTTTTGGAACACAAGATCAAATCGCAAATAAATTAGAATCTCTGGTTTTAGAGATAACTGAACCAATCTTAAAATTTAGAGATACAGATAAAAAGCTCTTAAGAAGAGCAATTCAATCTCAAACTATTGATGATATTGCTACTTTCATTAGTAGATATGTTCCTTTTCGTCTCATTCGTCCGTTTTTTAATCAAGAGACCAAGGGTTTAGTAGATGCTAAAGTTAACCAAATTATTGTTAATCTTTCTAAGCATCAATTTGATGTAATAAAGCCTCTGTATCACTTTGACTCTGAATATGTAAAAGATTGTAAAGGAATTATATTACATCAAGACTGGGTAGAATATATTGCTGAAAACTATTTAGTCGTTAGAGGCTGGGCATCGTGGGAATGGTTAAATTATATGCAACACAGAAATCTTACTGTTCCCAATGTTGTTAATAAACTATTTATGCCTCAACAAAGAGATTCTTTAGTACAGCAAACGAAGTATTGGAAAATTATTTTAGATAATCAAGATGTTGGGTGTATTTACTCCAAGCTTAAATTAGATAAAGAAAAACTATCACTTGATCACTATTTACCTTGGTCATTTGTTGCTCACGATCAACTATGGAATTTAATTCCTACTAGCCCTTCTGTTAATTCTACTAAATCAAATAACATTCCTTCCCAGCATTATTTTGATGACTTTGTTAAATTACAGCATTTAGGATTGAATATCTCCTATCAATATCTTTCTAAAAATCAATGGTTAAAATACACTGAATCTTATGTAGCAGAACTTAGAGTCAGTCAAGCTGACGACTTGCTAAGGTTAGAAATTCTCAAGAAAGCATATGAGTCAACAATTATACCTTTAATTTCTTTGGCAACTATTCAAGGATTTACCCCTAATTGGATCTACTTGTTAGAGTCAGCAAAAAATAACTAAATGAATGTTCTTAAGACATCCCTATACAAATTGCAGCAATGCTAGACAATGGTTATAAAAATGCTGCTTATGCGATCGCAGAGTTAATAGATAATTCTATCCAATAAAAGTATTAACTTAGCAATTCAGGGAAGCATATTTACTGATACAAGTGCTAAACCCTGCATCGCGGTGTCGCCAGTAGAACACAAAGCTGTTCTAGACACCTGTGATGCCCTAGTCAAAAAGGAATTGGCTGAAATAATCAGCCTCCGTGTTGACTCAAAAGGTAGACTTGACCTTGAATATCTTGAGCAAATCTGTGCTAGCGGCATCTCCCTGTTATGTGTAATGGCAGCTAACAACGAAGTGGGTAATATTTATCCCATTCAAGCAATTAGACAGATTGCCCAAAATTATGACATTCCCTTGCTCTGCGATGCCTCCCAAGCTGTAGGAAAAATCCCCTTAAAATTTGCAGAGTGGAGAATCACTTACATGGCAATTTCAGCCCATAAACTCTATGGTCCTAAAGGTTCTGGGGCGTTAGTTGTCAGCAAAGGATACCATCTAAAACCAATTTTATTTGGTGGCGGTCATCAAAATGGTATGAGATCGGGTACTCTCAATGTTCCTGGTATTGTTGGATTAGGGGAAGCCTGTCGCCTGCGACAACTAGAAATGGAAGCTGATGAAAAAGAGATCGCATCCTTGCGAGATAAATTACAAAGCATATTACTAGATAAAATTCCTGGCTTAGTCGTCAACGGCGATCCGAATTCTCGTCTTGCAGGGAATCTGCATATTTCCATTCCTGATATTCCTAATAGTGCAATAATTGCGAGAGTGCGATCGCACTTAGCTATTTCTACTGGTGCTGCTTGTTCTTCTGGAGTAGAAACACCTTCGCACGTCTTGCAAGCATTAGGTTTACCGAATAATCTAATTGAGGGAGCATTACGCATTGGTCTTGGTAAATTTACAACTGAACAAGAAATAGACCAAGCCGCGAATCTTCTTTCTACTGTTGTTAGTCAAACTCGTCAAGTTATGGTTTAGACTTAGCTCGAGAGTTAAAAAGCTGAGGCTGTTTCAGTAAGTACTCACCAAACAATACAAGCTCTTCAGCATTTTAAGAAAGCTAGCTTTATATTTGGAGAAATATAGATAATAGGCAAGCTCTTTGTTGAATTACACACCACACGGAATGAAACAACTAAATATATCTTTTAACTCTTGGATATCCTCATTTTTGATTGGATACTCAGAGTATCGATAAATATTCCTTAATTGTTCTGGTGTTTTATTCTTTAGAGATAAGATTTCAACTCCGATAACTTCGTCATTTTCATCTAAATCAAAGACAATATCTTCCTCTATCTCTATTGAATCTACTACTGACTTAGGACTGAACTTAATATAAGCATCGTCTGTAGCTTTATCATAAGTAAATTTCATCTCACACCTTCCCTTTCATCCCTCTATCAAAGTGCACAATGTATATAGTGAATGGTATGCCTTCTTTTGACTTAACAACCTTAAGAATCCTACCTCCATTCTCTTCAATTTTCTTGTAAACATACTCTCTATCAAGACATCTTTCATGAGGTTGTTTCAAATCAGGGTTTAGTAAGGCTTGAAGGACCCATTCTTCCTTTTATTTCTGAAGTATTCTGTCTTGTGCATGGTCGGTAAGGATAAAGATTTCATGCGTCGTAACACACTTAGTAATTAGTTACTACCTCTCTCTTACTCCAATACAAATAAATTAGAAATATCACACTGAAAGTAGCTACAAAGAGTAAACGCAGTATCCATATCCGCTTCATGCTTGATAGGATAAGTGCTACACACAATAGATATATCCGAAGTAGAAGTGAAACTGAAAAGCTCAAGAAAAATTCTGGTTTCTTTTTGTCTCATTCAATTGCATCAAGATATATCCTGAGCTATTCCTATTACTACGAGAGCTATTGCTAATTGCTAGACGAGTTGAATTATCGTGCTATGAATTAATGAGGAACAAACTTGAACTATTGAGCTACAACGACTATCAGACACTGAGACAGGAGTTTAAGACATTTTTTAGACTACACTCTTTACCATACATCAAATGAAGAAGTGTTGAGATAGTTTAATACACACTTAAACAGGATTACTTAGTCAAGCGGGTGATGGGACTCGAACCCACGACGTTTACCTTGGGAAGGTAACATTCTACCACTGAATTACACCCGCAGTTGTATTATAGATAGTATTTATCTTTCAACGGTAAGAAGACCCTCGGTATAGCGTAGCTTACCGTAGGGATGAATTAACGACCGAGACTTTACTCTTTTTAGGGAACTTGACACTTCCTAAAATAGCAGATAATAAGTCTAAGGTCGATGGTTGGTATATGATTGTCTACGAATTTAAGGCTGTAATCAACAAACAACAAACGATGGCAATTGAGGAGGCAATACGTACTACTCAATTCATCCGTAATAAGTGCTTACGGTTTTGGATGGACAATCAAAAAATTAAACCTTACGACCTTAATAAATATACTGCTGTTCTAGCTAAAGAGTTTGAGTTTGCTGATAAACTAAATTCGATGGCAAGACAAGCAGCAGCAGAGCGAGTAGCTTTTGCAATTAAACGATTTTTCGACAACTGCAAAGCTAAAATACCAGGGAAGAAAGGGTATCCTCAATTCCAAAAGAATAACCGCTCTGTTGAGTATAAAACTTGTGGATGGAAACTATCACAAGACCGAAAGTATATTACTTTCACTGATAAATGTAGTATTGGCAAGGTAAAACTTAAAGGTACTTACGACCTACACTTCTACCAACTTAAGCAAATTAAACGAGTTAGGATTGTGCGTCGTGCTGATGGTTACTATATACAGTTCTGTATTGATGCGGAGCGGAATTTAGACCTACAACCTACTGGTAAAACGATAGGTATTGATGTAGGTCTAAATCACTTCTACAAAGACAACGAAGGTAATCAAGTAGAGAACCCTCGTTACCTACGTAAAAGTGAGAAAGCGATTATACGATTGCAGCGTCGAGTAAGCAAGAAGCAGAAAGGTAGTAGCAATCGTAAGAAAGCAATAAAACGTTTAAGAAAAAAGCACTTAAAAGTAAGTCTCCAGCGTAAAGACCATGCTGTAAAGTTAGCACGGTGCGTAGTGAGGAATAGCGACTTCGTGGCGTATGAAGACTTGAAAGTGCGTAACATGGTTCGTAACTCTAAACTAGCAAAATCAATCAACGATGCTAGCTGGTCTTTGTTCACTAGTTGGCTAAGTTACTTTAGCCGTGTTTTTGGCAAAGTTGTAGTTGCTGTTCCACCACAATATACTTCTCAAAATTGTAGTAACTGTGGCGAAACTGTGAAGAAATCTCTATCAGTAAGAACTCATATTTGTAAGTGTGGTTGTGTATTAGATAGAGACGAGAATGCAGCCAGAAACATATTAGCTAAAGGATTAAAACTAGCTGGATACTTAACGTACCCTGGGGAGCAGGGAAACGATAACGCCTTGGGAGAGAATCCCCTCTACTTAACTTTGGAAACAAGGTTAAGCAAGGGAACTCACTGAACAAGGAATCCCACGAAGCGCGTTCGTCAGAACTTAGCGATGGG
Organism: Gloeocapsopsis sp. IPPAS B-1203; assembly: GCF_002749975.1. Classification (NCBI taxonomy): domain Bacteria; kingdom Bacillati; phylum Cyanobacteriota; class Cyanophyceae; order Chroococcidiopsidales; family Chroococcidiopsidaceae; genus Gloeocapsopsis; species Gloeocapsopsis sp. IPPAS B-1203. The sequence goes on from NZ_PEIG01000005.1 coordinate 313,585, forward strand.
AGCTTCAATATAAAGTTATTTACGAATTTGTAGCGGATTTTTTGGCTGATTGGAACTATTAGCTGGAACAGGTAATTCATCTTCGACTAAGTTACGTCTGTCGTGTTTGCCAAATCTATATAGCAATTTCATTAGCCAATATTGGAAGTTATCGACATAAGTAAAAAGGACAGGTACTACCACTAACGTTAACAACGTCGAAGTTGTAAAACCACCTAATACAGCGATTCCCATAGGGCTGCGTACTTCAGCGCCAGGACCAATTCCGAGAGCAAGGGGTAAAGTTCCTGCGATTGTAGATAATGAAGTCATTAAAATAGGACGCAGACGCGAAACACCTGCATTGATTAGTGCTTGTCTTTGGGAATTTCCTTCTGCCTGATTGATGATTGTGTAATCTACTAAGAGAATGGAGTTTTTTGTCACAATACCCAGTAACAGCACAATACCAATTAAGGCGTATAAACCTAAAGCTTTTTGGGCAAACATCAGTGCTAGTAACGTACCACCCAAAGACAATGGCAAAGCCACCATGATCGTCAATGGATGGAAAAAGTTATTGTATAGCAACACGAGAATTGCATAGATACACAGAATTGCCAGTGCTAAAGCCGTACCAAAGCGACCAAAAATTTCTTGCATAATTTCGGCGTCACCTGCTTGTTGCTGGACGACTCCTGGAGGTAGTGGGTTCAAGGCTGGAAGTTGATTGACAGCATCCACCGCGTCTCCCAAGGCGATACCTTGTAAATTTGCTTCTACTGAGACTTGACGCGAGCGATCGTAACGGTTAATTTCAGCTGGACCACTACCAAAACGAATATCAGCAACAGCTTCTAAAGGAACCAACGAACCATTATTACTGGGAACTTGTAAGTTTCTAAAGGTATTGATATCGTTACGTGCTTCAGGGTTAATTTGGACGCGAATCGGAATTTGACGATCGCTTAAGTTAAATTTAGCTAAATTCGCTTCGTTATCTCCTAAAGTCGCTAGCGATGCAGTACGGGCGATCGCTTGTACTGTAACTCCTAAATCAGCCGCCCTCGCTGGATCTGGAATCACTAATATTTCTGGTTGTGCCAAACTAGCAGATGATGCAACTTCAACTAAACCTGGGACTGTGCGCATTTGCCTTTCTAACTCAGCCGCAGCCTGATTTAACGCTTCTGGGTTTTCACTTCTGAGAACAATTGAGAGATCTTTATTATTTCCTGCTGCACCTTGGCTTTGAAAACTAATTCTTGCACCTGGAATTTGGGCAAATTGCGGACGAATTTGTTGTTCAAACTCGCTTTGGGAGATATCGCGATTTTCTTCAGGTTTCAGTTTAACTGTTAGCGTTGCACTGTTAACTTGCGGCGTCGCCAAGACTGTCTCTACTGCAGGGTTTTGTTGAATTAAGGCTGTTGCGCGTTGTACGACTTGCGTTGTGTCATCTAAAGTTGAACCTGGAGGCAATTCTAAAGAAACCGTAGAAATTCCCAAGTCGCCATTATCAATAAAACCTTTAGGAATCATTGGTACTAACATCAAGCTACCAATAAAGAACGCTAAGGCAATTCCCAAGGTAGTTAAGCGATGTCGTAACGCCCACATCAGCAAAGATTTATACGGCTGAAATGGTTTTTTTTGAGGTTTGGTTTGAGTGTGGCGATCTCTATTTGATTTGTCCTGCTGAAGCAAATTTGCTCCCATCATCGGTGTGACTGTCCGTGCTACCAACGTAGAAAATATCGTAGATACTGCAACTGTGACACCAAAAGGTTGGAAAAATTGACCAGGTATACCCCCCATAAATGCCACAGGAAGAAACACTGCAATAATCGTTGCAGATGTGGCAATCACGGCTAAACCGACTTCAGAGGAAGAGTCAAACGCCGCCTGACGTGCTGTTTTTCCCATCTTCATGTGTCGGTCGAGGTTTTCAATTTCTACAACAGCATCATCGACTAAATTTCCGACAGCAAGTGCTAACGCTAACAAAGTCATATTATTGAGCGTGTAGCCCAAGCTTTGTTGAACAAAAAAGGTAGGAATAATCGATAAAGGTAAAGCTACCGCAGTAATTAACGTTGCCCGCCAATCGCGTAAAAATAGCAGAATCGTTAACACTGCTAATACAGATGCCAGAACCAAGTCATGCATCGTGCTTTCATAAGACTCGCGGATAAAGTCACCCCGCGTGAAAATTAATTGCAAGTCAACATCTGCGGGTAATGTTGATTCTAATTGCGCTACCGCTTCTCTGATGCCTTCTTCTACTGTAACAAGCGTACTACCGCTACTACGTAATACTTCAAAAGCAACGACAGGTTCGCCATTCAAAAAAGCAGCTTGTCGCGGTTCTGCAAAGCTATCACTCACTTCCCCTACACTTGACAAAGGCACATAACTGCCATTGGGTAAGACAATTTGGTAATTGCTTAATACTTCGACACTCGCAGCACTACCCAAAGTTCTAATGGTTTGTTCGCTACCGCCGACTTCTGCCCGTCCTCCTGGTAAATTGGCATTGAAAGCGCGAATTTGGTCATTTACCTGCGTTGCCGTAATTCCCAAAGCTTGTAACTGTGACGGATCTAAATTAATCCGAATCTCGCGATCGACACCACCTACACGACGAATTTGCGCTACCCCTTGCACTGCCAGTAAAGCACGGCTAATTGTTTGATCGACTAAGTTACTTAACTGTTCTACTGATTGCTGCGAAACCACAGCATAAGTCATGATAGGACCACCCGCGAATTCTAATCGCTGAACAATCGGTTCGCTGATGTCTTGTGGTAAATCTTGACGCGTTTGAGCAACCGCATTGCGGACATCGTTTGTGGCGCGATCGCTATCAGTACCCAACACAAAGTTAACAACCGTTGTGGAAACTCCATCGTTGACGGTTGAAATCATACTGTCAATGTTTCCCAGACTCGCCACTGCATCTTCAATTGGTTTTGTAACTTGCGCTTCGAGTTCCGCAGGTCCCGCCCCTGGCTGGCTGACTGTAATGGAAACTGCTGGAATATCGATATTGGGATTGGTATCAATTCCTAGTCTTGTAAACGAAAACCAACCCAGAATCGTCAACATCAAGAACAAAACGATTGTGGGAACCGGACGGCGAATTGACCAAGCAGAGACGTTGAAGGACATAATGAGGGGTGAGTTTAAGAGAGTTATGAGTTTAAGAGAGTCGTGAAGTGTTAAGTGTTAAGTTATGAGTTAAAAAAATTCTTTTAATTCAAAACTAATCACTCACCCCTTACCTCTCACTCCTCGCCCCTTCTACTACGCGGACGCGATCGCCATCTTTGAGATAGCCAGCACCAACAGACACGACGCGATCGCCTGGATTTAAGCCGCTGCTAATTTCGATGTTGCCATCATTGAGAACTTCTCCGAGTTCGACAGATCGTGCTTGTACTGTATCTTCACCTTGCAGTACAAAAACAATGCCATTGCCATCAGGTTGTGGTATGACAGCTTTTGCCGGAACTGTGATTCCTGGAACGGTTGCAGAGGTAATTGCGGCACGGGCAAACATTCCTGGACGTAGCAAAGAAGTTGTCGGTAAATCAATACGGACTGTGGCTTGGCGGCTTTGCGTATCGACTAATGGTGCGATTTCTCTGACTCGTCCTTGTAGCTGAACGCGCGAATCTACATCTGAAGTTACTCTAGCAGGTGCGCCGACTTCAACTTGTGCTAACTGAATTGCCGGAACTTGTGCTGCGAGTTCCAAAGCATTATTTTGAATAATCGAAAACAAGGGTTGCGAACCACTAACGACATCGCCGATTTTGGCGATCGCTTCGGCAACTAAACCACTTGCGGGCGCACGAACTACAGTTTGTCCTAACTGTGTTTCTAATTGTTGTAAACTAGCACGACTACTGCGCACATCAGCTTCGGCACTACTAATATTTGCTTGGGCAACGCGGACGGCTTCGCGGGCGGTGGCTGTTGTTGTCGCCCGCGTATCTAATTCTTGGCGACTAATTGCTCCGTTACTTGCAAGTTGTTCGTAACGCTGTAAGTTACGTTCCGCTTCAGCCGAACTGGCACGCGCTTGTGCTAAGGCGGCTTGTCTCTGACCGACTACAGCTTGTACAGACTCGATATTTGCTCTTGCTTGGTCAATTTGAGCGCGAATCACTGCATCGTCTAGAGTTGCCATTGCCTGTCCTTCACGGACACTTTCGCCTTCACGTACTAAAATCTGTCTAATCTGTAAACCATTTGTTTGTGGTAACACAGCAATCAAATCGCGAGCAGCAACTGTACCAGTAACATTGAGCGATCGCGCTACCTGCGTACTGCGTACTGGTTCTACTGTCACACTCATACTAGGCGGTGCTTCAGTTTGCTGTGCAGATTGGTTCGGTGCTGTCGTTGGGCGCGAAAAAAAGCGCATTCCACCAAAAGCGATCGCCACGCCTAACCCTGTGCCAACTATTAATGGTATGAGCCAATTCTGACGCGATCGGGTTGGAACCTTTTTATAATTTGCTTTGTCAACAACGATAACTTCTTTAGATACAAGCTTATCGTCTGCGTCCACTTGTTGAGTCACAGCCAAACCTCCCTCCACGCGATGCCAGTGCCAGCCACTTTACTAAGAAACGTTGAAAATGATTGCTATATCTTAAATATGACTCATTTAATTGTCTTCTGAACTCAGACCGCAGCAAGATTCAAAAGGTTTCTCTATAGGAATTGAAGAATGAGAGGTCAAAGGTAAAAGCCGAGGACAAAGTATGAGAAATCTCTAAAGTTTGCTTTCGTACCTAGTTCGCTCCTTATCTTTAATGTTTCGCTCTCAGTTAAAATGCAAAACAATAGATCGTGACTTAGGGCATGGTGGTTGTAAATGAACTGGTGGCATAGACTCAAGAAAAATCCTCTCGCCCGCTTTGGTGCTGTATTACTACTTGTTTTTTACCTTGCAGTCTTTGCGGCTGATTTTGTTGCACCTTACGACCCATACACATCCCAACTCAACGGTTCGCTACTACCACCAACGCAAGTTTACTGGCGTAATACCGCAGGGGAGTTTATTGGACCGCACGTTTACCTAACAACACAAGGGGAAACCGATCTAGAAACAGGCGATCGCGAACTCATTGTAGACCGTAGCACTCCTGCTTGGTTACGCTTGTTTACTCGCGGTTATACGTACAACTTATTTCGCCTGAATTTACCACTACCACCATCTTTTGAAGAAGTTGAAATTTTCAGCGGCATTCCTGCAAACATCCACTTATTTGGTACAACTGGTGAAGCTAGATTTAATCTCTTAGGTACTGATGAACAAGGACGCGATCAATTCAGTCGCTTGGTACATGGAGGTAGAATAAGCCTCAGTATTGGTTTGGTTGGTATCGCAATTACATTTCCTCTAGGTATGCTTGTTGGTGGCATTTCAGGTTACTTTGGCGGTTTAGTCGATAGTCTATTGATGCGCATCGTCGAAGTTCTGATGACGATTCCCAGCATCTATTTATTAGTAGCCTTAGCCGCCGTTTTACCACCAGGATTAAGCAGTACCCAACGATTTGTCTTAATTGTGTTTATTACCTCGTTTATCGGCTGGGCAGGTTTGGCACGAGTCATTCGCGGTCAAGTCCTCTCACTTAAAGAACGTGAATTTGTCCAAGCAGCAAAATCAATGGGTGCAAATCCGTTCTACATTATTGTGCGCCATGTTCTACCGCAAACAGCAACATATATCATTATTTCAGCAACTTTAGCCGTACCAGGTTTTATTGTTGCTGAGTCCGTTCTAAGTTTGATTGGGCTGGGGATTCAGCAACCCGATCCCTCGTGGGGAAATATGCTATCGCTAGCGACAAATGCATCTATTTTGGTACTGCAACCTTGGTTAATTTGGCCTCCAGCATTACTCATTATTCTCACCGTACTAGCATTCAATTTACTCGGCGATGGCTTACGTGATGCCCTCGATCCTCGAAGCTTGCGACGGTAAATTTAGCGAACAAATCTCCACCCCTAGTCCACGCAGGTGGACTTTGTTTGTTAAGCTGTGACTTCAGTCGCCGAGCTTTGAGTAAATCCACCTATAGAGTGACTGTGTTTATGCCCTACGAACGACAGGACGCTTTCTTAAACTTGGTATTCTAGTAAACAACAAATGCGTTGGATAGGGGTTGCGCCACTGTGACCTATAGTCATCTACTGAAGGAGGGCGACGTCAGGTAGCTGAACAATGCATAAAATATAGATAAATAAGGCGGTGTGGAGTTTTTGTCGCCTCCTCCACTTTATCGCTACCGAGGAGAGATTAAAGTCTCTACAAAGTGGTCTTAGGTAGCGATCGCCTCGTTGTCTTTAAATTAAAGCTAATTTTACGTTTATTCAAGCTTTGGCTAGTCATCACTAGCCAAGGTTTGTCCATTACATATATCAAAGACACTGCAAATTCCACACCGCTGTGTGGTTAATCTTACACGGGATGTTGACCATAGAATGGCATAGCTTCTGACCAGTGAGGACGCTTCCCTTGCTGCCAATCAAAATAAGCAAGTTCTAGTACGTTAGTCACACAAGTCCCTAAGTTGTTTGATGCATGAATCAATTTGTGTTCCCCACAAGCATCTAGTTTTGTTTGCCATGCTTGAGGAGTTAATACTGTGTCTGGTAGCAAAGGAATTAAACCATTGCTTTCTGGGTTAGGTTTATAAATGGCAGTATGCAACTTCCCACGTTGTGCAGGAAGTTGAACAGCATATACAGATGATGGTTCAGTGGTATGATGCGACCAAGCGACAGCTGCTAAACTCGAAATTGCAAATACAGGAATATCCAACTGTTGCGCCAAAGTCCGTGCTGTTACTACACCAATACGAGTTCCCGTAAAGCCACCTGGACCCTTGGCTACAGCAATAAATGCTAAATCTACCCAAGTTTGGGGCTGCATGAACTCGCTTAAGTACTGGTGTAATAAGTTAGATAAATCGCGTCCTAAATTCCATGTTGCTGTGCGAGAGTCATCAGTAAAGTTACTCAACGCGAATCCTAATTCTGGACTACTCGTATGAATCGCAAGACCATACTTATGCGACTGAAGGCGAACATCATGCATCTTCATGTAAGAAAACAAAAGCAGCTACTAAATGTAAATAGTAGCTGCCACACGCATTTTACTAGCAATTCGCTATTAGCTATAGTCAACTCAGGCGCTTTAACTATAATTTCTAGGTAGGTACAAGTTCACCTGGGCGCAGTTTTGCCCACTTGCCCATTTCTCGTTTAAAGCTAACGCAACCGACAACATCGTATTCCATTTCAATAATATCTTCGTGGGTACGAATGTTAACGTTGATTGAGGGTTCAATCGGTTCAAAATCGGGATCTTCAGTTAAGTGAGGTTGTTCGTGCTGAGTTTCAACCGCGTGGTATGTGATGCAGCGATCGACATAGTGGCAGTTCACGCAAATACACATAAAACGAACTCCAGGCTAATGTCTTGTTCAAGTCCTAGACAGGATGAGTTATTGCCTCTATCTTAACTGAGGTAGATAATAACATCTTCCGCCTAGTCACAAATCTGTACTAGCGGCTCAAGTGGTTTGTATGGCGATGTGCCTTAACTTGTCTAGATTATCTCCCCAAAAGTGGTGTTTTAGCTTGGAACTGCTGCCACAGCCAATTTACTTGGTTGGTGGTGCGGTGCGCGATGCATTATTAGGACGTAGTGCTGAGTACTTAGATATAGATTTCGTGTTACCAGCAAATGCTATAGAAACAGCGCGATCGCTGGCACATCATTACAAAGCAGGTTTTGTGATTCTCGACGCCCAACGTCAAATTGCGCGTGTGGTGTTTCCCCAAGCGACTGTAGATTTTGCCCTACAAGAAGGTTCTAGCCTAGAAACCGATTTGCGACGGCGAGATTTTACTGTGAATGCGATCGCTTACAACCCTCACACGCAAGAAATTATCGATCCTCTCCACGGCTGTATCGATTTACAACAGCAACGCTTGCGGATGGTATCACGACAAAATTTGCAAGATGACCCTTTACGGTTACTCCGCGCTTACCGTCAAGCAGCACAGCTTGGTTTTACGATTGAGTCAGACACTCACTTGGCAATTTGTCATTTAGCATCTCAGATCGAACACGTCGCCGCTGAACGAGTGCGGGTAGAACTAGGATATCTTCTTGCCCATTCTCAAGGAACTCCTTGGTTAAAAAGTGCTGCGAAAGACGGCTTGATTGAATATTGGTTTCCCAATGCTAACGTTGAGGAGGTTGCTGCTGTTGACACCACAGTGGTAAAACTTACAAAAAATTGGTCGCAACTCAACGTCGAACTTTTCCAAAGTGTGCGCGACACAGTTAAAACAACTTGGTTAGGTATTGCCAAACTCGCGTGTCTTGTGACTCCCCAACCAGATATTGCTGAAGCTGAATTAGTGCAACTTACCTACAGTCGGGCAGAAATTCGCGGTGTGACAACATTACTCAAGTTATTACCACAGCTACAAACACACCTGCTGTCTGTCCGCGAACAGTATTTTCTCTTTCAAGAATCTGGAAGAGTTTTTCCTGCGATCGCACTTTTAGCCGTAGCTAAAGGGACTGCAGTTGATGCGATCGCGCCCTTAATCAACCACTACCTCAACCCTCAAGACCCTATCGCACATCCTACACCACTCATAACAGGTAAAGATTTAATCCAAGCCCTGAAAATTAAGCCTGGACCTCAAGTAGGAAGATTACTAACAGAGATTGCGATCGCCCAAGTCGAAGGCAGAATTACCACAGCTAATGAGGCTCTTGAATTTGCCTCAAAAATACTTGACAATTAGCGCTTTTTGTAGGCTTTACTCAAGGATGACAACAAGTGGGATTATCCCAACTCATAACCTTAACCAATTCACCATCAACAACTTGTGTTACGGTTACGACTTCTTGCGAAGACGTGTAGGCATGAATTGTCGTCATAATTGCTTTTTTCACGCCAATTCTTCTGGCGCTAATTTCGACGATCTGTTCAGTAATGTACTCTCACTAAAATGTGCAAAGTCGCACAGTTCTATAATTTCTAGTTCACCTTTGGAGATATTTTATGATGAAAGCTAGCATCATTTTTATAGCGATCGCGCAGGAACAATATTAATTCATGTCATATAATCTCGATCTATTGATTATTGGGGCTGGCCCTGGGGGATTAGCCGCTGCTAAACAAGCAGCAAGTTACGGTAAGCGAGTCGCTATCGCTGAACAAGAAGTTGTTGGTGGAACCTGTGTCAATCGCGGTTGTGTGCCCAAAAAACTGATCGTCTATGCGGCTGATGTTGCACTGCAAGATCAAATAGCACCCAGCTACGGCTGGAGTGAGTGCCAAAGACAATTTAACTGGTCAAAATTTATGGCCAAAGTCTACCAACACGTTGAGAGTATTCAAAAATCGTATTTAGAAACTTTACACAAAAATGGCGTGGAATTAATTCGCCAACGCGCGACGTTTGTCGATCCGCATACAGTTGAAATTGGCGATTGCGCGGAGCGCAGCACCGGAGGCGATCGCAAAATTACTGCTGACAAAATCCTCATCGCTGTTGGCGGACACCCCAATAAACCTGATGTTCCTGGAATTGAACACGCCGTCACTTCTCGCGAGATGTTTCAGTTACAGCAACTACCTAAAAAATTAGCAATTGTTGGTGGTGGTTACATCGGCGTTGAATTCGCCAGCATGATGAATGCTTTTGGTGTTGAAGTCACTTTAATGGATACCGATGAGTTAATTCTCGATGGCTTTGATAAAGATATCCGTTCTTCGGTACAAAAAGGGTTAATTCAACGGGGAATTCAGTTTCTTGGTAAAACAACTGCTAAACAAATTAAACAAAGCGCTCAAGGATTGCAAATTACTTTATCAGGAGATACTGAAGAAACAATTACCACAGACACAATTTTAGTAGCTACAGGGCGCGTTCCTAACACTAAAGATCTTGGTCTAGAAAATGCAGGAATAGAACTTGGTAAAAAAGGTGCAATTCAAGTCGATGACTATAACCGCACGACTCAAGACAACATTTTTGCAGTGGGTGATTGCATTAGTCGCGTACCACTGACTCCCGTTGCCAAACATGAAGGTCAAGCCGTCGTCAAAACAGCTTTTGGGAAAGCGCAAAAAGTCGATTACGAATACGTTACCTCCGCAGTATTTGCCCGTCCTGAAGCTGCAACTGTAGGGATGACTGAAGACAAAGCACGAGAAAAATATGGCGCTGCCGTGCGATGTTACAAAACTGAGTTTGAACCACTACTTTACAGCATAGTAGATCGCAACGAGCCAACGATGATGAAATTAGTTGTCGATAACAACACCGATCAAGTACTTGGGGCGCACATGGTGGGCGAACACGCTGCAGATATTATTCAAAGCCTTGCTGTGGCAATTCGCAAAGGTATCACTAAAGAAGATTTTGATGCCACAATTGCTATCCACCCTACCACTGGAGAAGAATTTCTCACGTTAGATTAAATCAGGCAAGCTTTTGAGTGCGTGAATTTTGAATTAAAGAATTTGCCCAACTCCCTATTACCAATTACCGATTACCACTTTCTTTGATGCACTAAATTGTTACGTAAAGGAGAAAATTAATGAACTATGATTATGACTTGTTTGTGATTGGTGCGGGTTCTGGAGGTTTAGCGGCTTCTAAACGGGCGGCGAGTTATGGCGCGAAAGTGGCGATCGCCGAACAAGATCTTGTAGGTGGAACCTGCGTGATCCGTGGGTGTATTCCCAAAAAACTCATGGTTTATGGATCGCGCTTTCCCCAGATGTTTCGCAATGCCGCAGGTTATGGCTGGCGTGTAGGTGAAAGCGAACTTGATTGGAAGCATTTTATCTCAACAATTGATCAAGAAGTCCGGCGACTATCGCGATTACACATTGGATTTTTGGAAAAAGCAGGTGTTGAACTTATTCCTAGCCGCGCCACACTTGTCGATCCACACACTATTGAAGTTGGCGATCGCAAAGTTACTGCCAATAAGATTTTAATAGCAGTAGGTGGGCGTCCAGTGAAGCCAGATCTCCCTGGCATGGAGTATGCCGTTACCTCAAATGAGATGTTTCATCTTCCAGCACAACCAAAACATATTGCCATTCTGGGCGCGGGTTATATTGGTGTAGAATTTGCCTCAATTATGTGTGGGTTAGGTTGTCAAGTTACACAAATTATCCGGAGAGATTTAATTTTACGCGGCTTTGATCGCGATATTCGTACCGGAATTCAAGATGGGATGACGCATCATGGCGTGAAGTTTATCACCAACGCTGAAGTAGAAAAAATTGAGCGCGTTTCTGAAGGCTTAAAAATAAAGCTATCAGAAGAACATCAACCCATCATTGCCGATGCATTCTTAGCAGCAACAGGGAGAATACCCAATATTGATAGTTTGGGTTTAGAAAACGCAGGAGTTGAGATTGTTCCGACTGATGAAGAAGGACCAGGATATGTAACTAATCCTGCGATCGCTGTTGATGACTACAGCCAGACTTCTCAGCCTAATATCTTTGCTGTCGGTGATTGCACTGATAAAATCAACTTGACACCAGTAGCAATTGCTGAAGGACGTGCCTTTGCTGATACGGAATTTGGCAATCATCGCCGCCAAATGAGTCATGAAAATGTTCCATCAGCAGTATTTTCGCATCCTGAAGCCGCTACAGTAGGTTTAACTGAAGAACAGGCACAAGAAAAATACGGAGATGCAGTGCAAACTTATCGCGCAAGATTTCGTCCGTTGTTCCACTCGCTGACTGGAGATGACGAGAAAACAATCGTTAAATTAGTCATTGATGGCAATACCGATAAAGTTTTAGGCGCACACATGGTAGGAGAATATGCGGCTGAAGTGATTCAAGGTATCGCGATTACGATTAAAATGGGTGCTACCAAGAAAGATTTTGATGCCACCGTTGGCATTCACCCCTCCACTGCTGAAGAATTCGTTACCCTCCGTTAAGAAGTTGCAGTTTATTTACCTCCACGGCTTTGCGTCGAGTCCCCAATCCGCCAAAGCGGTCTATCTCCGCGATCGCTTTGCAGCGGTACACCAGACATTGCAAGTCCCCGATTTAAACCAAGATGATTTTACACAACTAACACTGACACGCCAATTACAGCAAGTATCAGCACAATTACCGACGGATGAACCTGTTACCTTGATTGGTTCGAGTTTTGGTGGTTTAACTGCTGCTTGGTTAGCTGAACAATATCCGCAAGTTCAAAAGTTAGTTTTACTTGCCCCAGCGTTCGCTTTTCTTTCGCACTGGCTACCGCAACTCGGAACTGAAAAAATCCAACAATGGCAACAACAGCGGTATTTAATGGTTTATCACTATGGCGAAAAGCGATCGCTACCTTTAAGTTACGAGTTTGCCCGCGACGTACCGCAATACAACGACGATCATCTGTTACGCCCCGTTCCCACTTTGATTATTCACGGAATTCACGATGAAGTCATTCCGATTCAAGTCAGCCGCGATTTTGCCGCAAAACGTTCTTGGGTGCAATTAATCGAAGTTGATAGCGATCACGATTTAGGTAACGTCATGCCAGAAACCTGGCAAGCAATTCAAACTTTCTGTCAATTACAATATAGAGAATAATCCCCCACTCGCCCCTCGCCCCTCGCTCCTCACTCCTCCCAATGCTGCCATTCATCCGATCAGATTTAGCTCAGCTTACCGCCTATGCACCCCATCCGAACAGTACTGACGGTAAACCGATTGAGTCAGTCATCGATCGATTAGATACAAATGAAAGTCCGTTTGACTTACCCTATGAGTTAAAGCAAAAGCTAGCTTGGATTTACCAAGAAACCATCGAGACAAATCGTTATCCTGATGGTGGACACTCAGTGCTAAAAGAGGCGATCGCTCAATATGTCAATGAATCTGCAGATTTAACCCAAGGCGCGATTGCACCCAATCAAATTGCTGTTGGTAATGGTTCTGATGAACTGATTCGTTCGCTTTTAATCGCTACTTGTCTCGGGAGCGAAGGTTCCATTTTGGTTGCCAATCCAACATTCTCGATGTATGGTATTTTGGCACAAACATTAGGAATTCCTATAGTTACTGTCGGGCGCAATTCAGAATTTGAACTTGATTGGGTTGCAGCCCAAGCAGCAATCGAAACAACAGATAACCCACCAATTCGTGTCGTGTTTGTTGTCCATCCTAACTCGCCTACAGGTAATGCTTTAACATCTGCTGAGTTGAAGTGGCTGCGCAGCTTACCCCAAGAAATATTAGTTGTTATTGATGAAGCGTATTTTGAGTTTAGTCAAACATCAGTTGTCGGTGAGTTGTCACGAAAACCCAACTGGGTAGTCTTGCGGACATTTTCTAAAGCGTTTCGACTTGCCGCTTTACGTGTCGGATATGCGATCGCCTCTCCAGAAGTCACCGCAGTTCTTGAAAAAGTTCGCTTACCATATAACCTTCCGAGTTTCTCCCAAGCTGCTGCAATTCTCGCTTTACAGCAACGTCATTTACTACTGCAACTCATTCCGCTAATTTGTGAAGAACGTGCCAAATTAACTCAAGCATTAACTCAGTATTCTGTCCTTAAAGTCATCGACAGCGCTGCAAACTTCGTCTATGTTCAAACTCATCAAGCACAACACAGTGACTTACTGCCTAAATTAGCTCAACAACTGCGATGTAGTGGTACAATTGTTCGCCTACTAAGTAGTGGATTACGCATTACTGTAGGTAGCGCTGAAGAAAATTTACGTACTCTTGAGAGGTTACAAGTCGCCTTACAAACTATAGAGTCCAATGATTAGCCGCATAGATTGTCTACTCAATCTTCCTCTATGCTGCTTGCAGTATTACGTACTATATTTGCAGTCTGTGGTAGAACACCTACTAATCGCGCAAATGCCTCATCGGGTATTTGGGATACAGTCTGGGAATCAAAATACTGCTCGAATTGCTCTAGAATCTTTTGTACGCGTTGATGAGGTTGCGACTTTTCTGTGATTTGTTTCATCAGACGAATCCATTGCCGTCTGATTAAATAAGCTTTTTGTCTTTCTTCATGCGATTCTGGCGTGAGTAATGAGAGATTACCTACTGGGAAAGCCCAGTCGCAATCACGATCGTAAAAGCTGCCTACTGCTGCACCAGGTCCAGCAAACTCTGCATGAAATCCTTTGTAAAGAATTAAACCATTCCGACGACGACTATTCACCATCAACACTTGACCACTACGCAGTAGTTTGAGGATTTCTGAGGCACTGTGGTCAGCATTGTCGTTTCTAGTGGTACACTGGTCACGGCAACCTGAGAAATTAACATTACCGACAGGTAAGCAAGCTAATGCTATAGCAGTTTGGTAGCGCTGCTGATTTTCGCTATCCATCTGGTTTCCTAAATATAGGTCTTTTGTAGTTTGCACACTCAATAACAGCAAGGAAGAACACAAAGTGCTAGCTTCCTAAGAATGAATAACTATGGCTAAATTACCAAAAGCAAAATAAATATTTATTTATCGCTTATTTTATTCTATACAATCGCAACCTACATCCGAGGAATGCGATATAAGCTTAAAGTCTTAATAAAGTTTGGTGAGACTCGCGTAAATTTTCTGTAAAGCTAGTCTACACAGAGTTGAAAAATGCTTTTCAATGATACTATCTCATACGGTCTGACACATTTTTATTTATTAATCATCTCAGTATGATTTTAGGTGATTAGGAAAAAGTAGCTAACACAAATGTAAGAAGATAGTGACATAAGTAGGGGGCACGCGAATTGCTACTAATCTTTAAATTATGTTTGCTTTTCCCACTTACTTAACTTCTAGATTTTTGTGGAGCAAGATCTGACGTGGTCGTCCTAGTAGCCAAGTGCCCCAGCTAAAGTCAACTTGATGTCGTTGGTACCCTAGCTTACGATACAGCTGATGCGCTTGATGGTTATTTTCCAAGACATGAAGATAGAGATCTTGAAAGCCCCATAATAGAGCAATTTGCTCGCATTTTAATAGTAAATGCTGTGCGACTCCACGGCGACGATAGTTACGGCAAACCGCTAAATTTGAGACATAAAGAAAGCGATCGCTGGCGAAAGGATTTTTAGAACGCGGTGACAACTCAACAATTGCAGCTAAGCGCTCGCTGTTTTGAGAACCCTTCATTGCTAATTTAGCAGTACAATCAGCAGCAATTAAGCAAATATGATGTTGTGTTGTTGTTCGCAGGCGATTGCGCAAATCCTCATAAATTCCCAGTTTTAAAAAAGGATAAGCCCAACCTAGTAAGCCTTCTTGCGAGTGAAAACTATCGGCAAGAATTTCAGTCAAACCTGGGACATCTTCAATTTGCGCCGCACGAATTTCAAATTGGTAGTTCTGATCGCAAGTAAAATTTGCTGGTAGCTGCAAGTTAGTTGAGAACAAAGTTGTCAAAAATCACAACGAGACATTATTGTTCACAATCGTAAACGATTAATCAGTCTAAGTCAGGATTAACTAGGGTTGCTAGAGATAAGTTGAATGGTTTGAAGCAGAAATACACTAAGTCATGAATAATGTTTTACCATCAACCTTGATGAGCTGCTAGTCAATCACCACTTTATCAGTCATTATGAATAGCTACTGAATACGCTAGAGATCATAGCAACAGGTAGTACAAGTTGACTTTGAGGTGCAGGTAGCATTTCGCCACGAAAATCTATGATTTGGACAATGACAAGATAGGCGATCGCCAGAATGAGGGAAATCGCACCGGTAATAATTGCAATCAGCTTTGAACGATTCATGATGCTGTCATTTAAGTGGGAGTAAACATCTATATCCACTGTGCCACGATTTTAAATCAGTACAATTAATATCGAATTCGCGGATCAATGTAAGCATTTAAAATGTCGATCGCAATACTTGCTATTACCACTAACACGGCAAAAAAGACAAGTATGCCTTGCACTGTAGGATAATCTCGCAACGAAATAGCGTCGTATAGTCGATTCGCAAGTCCTGGCCAAGAAAATGTTACTTCAGTCAAAATTGCCCCACCAAGTAAAGACGCAAATGTCAACCCTAAAATTGTGATGACTGGAATCATGGCATTTTTCAGCGCATGAGATACCAAGATTCGTCGTTCAGGAATTCCTCTAGCGCGTGCGGCTTCTACATAATCAGAACGCAGCGTTTGCTTTAGATTAACGCGCACAATCCGCTCAAAAATTCCGCTTAAAAGTAAACCGAGTGTCAAACTTGGCAAGAAAAGATAGTAGATCGCCGTGAAAAAACCATTTAAATCTCCCGCAAGCAGACTATCTATTGTATACAAACCTGTAGGACCTGGAGGAGGAAATAAAGATGCGGGAAAGCGATCGCCAATCGGAAACCAGCCTAACTGTACTGCAAACAGCAATTGCATCAACATTCCCATCCAAAACATGGGTAAGGCGTAAGTAATAATTCCAAACAAACGTCCACCAACATCAAGCCAAGAATTAGGACGCGACGCCGCCAACATTCCCACCGTAATGCCAATTAACAGGGCGATCGCCATGCTACACACCGCAAGTTCTGCTGTCGCCGGAAAATGCCGTCCAATCGTATCCCAAACGGCTTCGCCTTGACTCGTGAGTGAGGAACCCAAGTCAAAGCGAAGTAAACTGCCAAGATAACGCAAATACTGCACCCATAATGGATCGGCTAATCCTAATCGTTGGCGATATTCTTCCTTTACACTTTCTGGGGCTCGACTTCCTAACACAGCATCTACTGGATCGCCAATAGTCGATTGAAGTAGCCAGGGAAGTACTCGCAGTAGAAAAAACACCACTGTCACAATTGTCCAGATCATCAGTGGTGCGAGGAGTAACCGCGCCAGAATGTAATACTGAAGTGCTTTGATGCGAGACATAATGAGGGGTCGGAGGTCGGAGGTCAGAGGTCAGAGGGTAGGCGGGAGATTAAGAGAGTGATGAATGTTGAGTGTTGAATGTTGAGTTAAGAATGCCATTCAGGTCTTCTCATAACTCATAATTCAAAATGTGCTACGCTAACAAAACTTAAAACTAGTCACTAGCCACTAATCACTAACTACTCGCTTTTTCAATATCCCATAAGGGGAGTTTCAGAATTGGGTCTACTTGCAAGCCTTGAATGGTTTGTTGACCGAAAGCATAATCTTTGTTTTGAACTAGGGGAATTGCGGGGACATCTTGGGCAATTAATTCTTGAATTTGGACAAAAAGTTGCTCGCGAGTTTGGGGATTTTGTTCTTGGCGTTGCTGGTCGATCAGTTGATTCATGCGATCGCTGTAGTAAAACAACCCTTGGCTTTGACTTGCGCCTTGTTCGCAACCTGCTGTCACGCTTCCCTTTGTACAACTTAAAAATGGGTGAATATAGTTGTCAGCATCGCCGAAATCAGGATACCAGTCGAGTAAAACAGCTTGATAAATTCCTTTAGAGATATTTGCGAAAAATGTTGCTCCTTCTTCAGCTTTGGTTTGAATTTGCACAACACCGTCAAGTCGCTGCGAACCATACTCTTGTAACGTACTGGCAACTTGTTCGCGTGTCAGTGAGTAGGCAGGATAAGCAATTTCTAAAGTTAAGGGGTTTTCTCTTGTAAATCCTGCTTGGGCTAACAGGGCTTTGGCTTGGTCAACATTACCGTCACCGTAAGTTGATTGAAAAACTGGCTGGTAGCTATCGAACGTGTTGGGAATCATGCTATAAAGCGGTTCAGCTTGCTCTTGATAAACGCGCTTTGTAATCAGTGGACGATCGATCATTGCGGCGATCGCTTGTCTGACGACTGGGTTATCTAACGGCTGTTGTTTAGCATTAAGTCCTAGATGGGTGACGACGTTGCTTTGTTCTTCTAAGGCTTGCCAACCTTGAGACTCAGCTTGCTGTTTCAAACTCTGTACTTGTTCTGGATCAAAGGTTTGATAGGCAATATCAACTTGACCTGTACGGAAAGAATTAAATAAGTTGGCAGAACTCGATAAAATCTGGAAGTCGATACCTTGATTTGCTGGTTTTTCACCCCAGTATTCATCAAATACATCCATCCGAATCAAATTCGGCGTAAACTGCACTAAGCGATAGGGACCTGTACCGACAAATTCTCGCGGTTTAAATTTTCCTGTGCCAATTTCATACGCTTGCGGCGATACAGCACACAATCCCGAAAAAGCTAGCAAGGAAGGAAACGCAGCAAAGGCGTTTTTGAGGCGAATTGTGAGTTCATATTCTCCTGACGCTTGCACCGAATCGACAACATCTGATAACAAAGATGCTGGTTTCCCACCGTTTTGAATAAAACGATTGAGAGAAAATGCCATTGCTTCGGCATTAAAGGCAGTACCGTCGTGAAATACGACTCCTTGACGTACAGGAATTGTATATGTTAGCCCATCCGCACTAACTTGCGGTAAAGCTGTTGCGAGTTGAGGTTCTAATTCGCCCGTACCAATCGCATAGGTATACAGGCGATCGCTCAAGCTCGTCATAATATTAGAACCCGCCAGTTCGTAATTATCTGCGGGATCGAGGGTGCGCGGTCTAAGGGTTGTACCGACAACTAAGCGGGCGCTATTGCCAGCGCTTGTTGTACTGACTGTTGAAGAATTTGTTCCTGACTGCGGATTGTTACAACTGACAACCAGGACGCAGCATAACAGCGACAACCCGATAAATTTTCCCAACGACCACAAGCGTCTGCGAGATACCAACCAATTCATAACGTTCGACTATCCTAGAGCAACCATTAGCTATGAGTCGCAAGCTGTCACTTGGTTCCCCGTGCGGATAAGCTAACGGCTAGTAACTAAATTGAATAGTATAGCGGAAACGATCTGGCATCTTTGGGTTTAACGTAAACTTTTTCTTGCGGTTGGAGTTGTAATTCATCAAAGCGATCGCGGCTGAGGTGTGCTGTTACTACCTGTCCGTCATCTAACGTTAATTCAGCTTGAATCTCCCAACCGAGGTGAATAATTCGACTTACTCTTGCTGATACTGTCGTTCCATTTTGCTCGCGTTGTACGATCACATCCTGCGGACGTAAAAACATCTCTGGATGCGTAGACTCAAACCCGTTACCTTGAAAAATATTCGATGTACTTGGTAGCACATTCACAGGACCAATGAAACTCATCACAAACGCAGTTGCAGGATGATCGTATATTTGTGCTGGCGTACCGATTTGTTCTACGCGACCTTTGTTCATGACAACAATTTCATCCGACACTTCCATTGCTTCTTCTTGGTCGTGGGTAACAAATACAGTTGTTACATGAACTTCATCATGAAGTTTGCGCAACCAAGCCCGCAAATCTTTCCGAACTTTTGCATCGAGTGCGCCGAAGGGTTCATCGAGGAGTAGCACCTGCGGTTGCACTGCCAATGCCCGTGCTAAGGCAACTCGTTGGCGTTGACCACCCGAAAGTTGTGAGGGATATCGATTTCCTAAAGCACTGAGTTGCACTAATTCAAGTAATTCGTCTACTCGTGCTTTAATTTTGGCTTTAGGTGTTTTCCGAATTTCTAAGGCAAAAGCAATGTTTTGGCGCACACTCATGTGCTTGAAGAGTGCATAGTGCTGAAACACAAATCCAATATTGCGTTCTTGTACACTCTGATAGGTCGCGTCTTTGCCTGTCAGCCAAATTTTGCCATTGTCCGGTAACTCTAAACCTGCAATCAACCGTAATAACGTAGACTTACCTGAACCTGATGGTCCTAGCAATGCTACCAACGAACCTGATTTGATTTCTAAGCTGACATCATCGACAGCTCTAAAACTGCCAAACTGTTTTGATACGTTTTCAACTACGATACCCACGATGAGCAACCTCTAGAGGAAATATATGGTATTGATGCAATAATCTGGGATGTTTCTACTTAATGTCTATCAGGCTAAATTCAGCGTTTGAACTGAGATCTAAATCTCCGGTTTTTTGATGGGGTTACTGTAGTTTTATATCATATAAAGCTTTACTTGTTGCGTTTTGTATCTTCACAAGATCTTAGTTTCACTGTAAAGATTTCATGTTGATCTTAATGTTGTTGCTTAGACTACAGATTTTTGAAAAATAAAATAGAAATGAGCGCGTGGAGTTATGAACTATCAATCAATAGACTAGACCTTCTGCAGGAATAGCAACATGCTGTTCCAGATGCGGACAATGGGGAGACTAGTCATCTCACAGCTTAAGCTTGAGGTCAACCGCCCTACCCAGTCGCTCAACAAGGTACGCAGGCTAGTTAGTCACTTCGGTGGTTTAGTACTAAATATTTAAATAAGTCCTCAATGACTGCATTTGCTGCCAATGGACCACTACCAATCCAATAGTCTGGAACCTGGTAAACCTTACTTTGTTGGACAACGTTTAACTTTGACCAAAGTGGGTTTGCCTTTAGTTGCTGGAGTGCTTGGCGAGAATCAGCATCATCTGACCAACCCCATAAAAACATGACATCGCCATCTGCCATATGTAGAAGTTCACTGCTGATTGATACACTTACACTCCTATCTTTTATTGCCTGTATAGAGGTATCTAAATCCTGCGCTGGAGGACGTTGCAGTCCCGCATCCTGCAAGATGGTTCCACAGAAAGAATCTTCTAAATAGAGAGTGATATTTTCTGGACTAATACGGACAACGGAAACCTCAATTTGCTTGAGTTTCTTGCCCATTTGTGCTTGTAATTCGTTTAATCGAGCATAGTAATTTTCCATGAATTTTTCGGCTCGCTCAGTTTGATTCAGCGCTGTGGCAAATAGCTTCAGATCCTGTTTCCACTCGCCACTATTGGCAATGCCTACCACTGTGGGAGCAATGCCCGACAACATTTTGTAGATAGGTTGAGCGCTGCGCTCGTTACTCAAAATTAAGTCAGGCTTCAAAGTCAGAATTTTCTCTAGAGAAACACCATCTGGCGTACCAATGTTTTCAATTCCCTTTAGTTTGTCTCGCAAGTGCAATGGCACGTCCTCAACTGAGGGACCTCCCACAGGCTTAACTCCTAAACCTAAAGCATGATCTAATTCGGGGTAATTAAGGACAACAACTCTTTGGGGATTGAGCGGCACTTTCGTTTCCCCAAAAGCGTGCTTCACAACTTTGACAGCAGTAGGATGAGCGTTAGAGGTAGTATTATCACCGTTGCTTACTGTTTGTTTTAAGGAATTTCGACTACAAGCTGCAATCCAAAAAATTGTGCAGACCATGAGTAGGAAAAGTTTGAAAACAGAGCGCTTCCTCATGTAATTAAACGGTGATACCATTATGAATATTAGACTTTGATTGTAGAAGCCCTGCTAGTCGGTCGTACGCTTCTCCTCTACCAAGTAAAGGAATACCTAATACTCAGCCTTCTACCTGGTGCAGCAATGTTGGAAGTATCATTAAAACCACTGAGAAGCTGCTGAAAAACTGGTTGATATTGGTTATTCAACAAGTTTTCGATACCAATGTTTAATGTCCCTGCGCCCAAGTTGATGCTACTAATGTAATCCAAAGTTACATAACTCTCTATCGGTACTGCATCAACATCCTCTTCAAATGCCCGATCGCGGCTACCAACAACCAAAAGTTGTAGCCGATTCCGCCAACCAGGAGTGGTTTGATTGTCAACGTAGGCTCCTAGTTTCAGCGGTTGCACTAAGAAGCTAGAGCGAGGTAAAAACTCATCTTCCTCATCGTCCTGGAACTCACCTTCTGTCCAACTGAAGATACCGCCGAGTTGCCAGTTATCAACAGGTTGCCAATCAAGTGTAGCTTCAACACCATAGTTGCGGATTGGAGCACGAGTAATCACTCCCCCACGGGGAGCAGCAGTGAGAAATCCTGCTAAGTCTGAATAGTTATAGAAAGCAGCTAGAGAAAATTGTATTTGCTCCCAGTTACCGCGCACTCCAATCTCATAGCTATCAAATTTCTGCGCTCTGATATCCTCAACACCTGCTTCAAAACTACCTAGTAGTGGTCCTGTGGTTTCTAAAGCATCGAAAATATCAGGAGCAGCGAAGCCTTGGGCAAAGTTGGCAAACAAACTTACCGCATCGCTGACGTTGTAGATGGCTCCAATATTAAATACAGGGTCATCAAATTCAACTTCTCCGCCTTCAACTGGTTCTCCATCAGCGCTAATGTAGTCATCTACCAGGAATTTACTGATTTCATATCTTGCCCCTCCATTCAGGCTCCAGCGTTGGCTAATGTTCCATTGCAACTGAGCAAATAAACCAAGACTATTGTAGTCGTAAGGGGGTACATCATTAGCCTCGTCAATGGCACGTAGTATCCTAAACCCGCTATTAACGTAATCATCGATATCGAAGCTAACTCTGGCGAAGGTGTTATCATTTTCGTTGACGTAGTCAGCTCCCCAAAGTAGGCTGGCATTTTCCGATATCGGCGTGTCGAACTGTAGCCGTCCCCCCCACTGTTGCGATCGCTGAAAATTTTGCTCAATTGCATCAGGGCGAAAATCAAAGGCGATACTGTAACCAGCAAGTTCTTGATAATAAGCTTGAAGTTGAAATTGACTGCCAAGCAGATTACGATTGCTGTAATTTAGGTTAACAACAGTATTTCGTTGTCCTGGGTTGTTAGAGCCAATAAACTCTTGTTCTCCAATAAATAAAGCGCGGGCTTTTTCAGTTTCTGGTGTTTCATCAACTGCCGGATCAGAAATGTATTCTAGCTCTCGACTCTCATTCAGGTGATTAACTGTCAGTTGCAGACGTTGATCTTCTGTAAAATTCAAGCCTAACTTACCCAAAACATTGAAGCTATTGCGATCGTCTAGTGTTGTATTACTAGGAGCAATGCGATCGCCCTCGGCATCGTAAAATTGATTATTTATGTTTCCAGAGAAAGTCGCGAGCAAATCAAACTTGCCTTCATTAATTGACAAGGTATATCCCAAGTCGTAAGCGAAACTGTCGCCCTGCAATCCCAAATCAGCCGACGTACCAAGTGAAAGCGTAGAACTTAACGGTTCATCATCTGGTCGGCGGGTGATGATGTTAATAATGCCTCCTGCTGCTCCTTGACCGTAAGTAGCTGAAGGACCGCGAACAATTTCTACACGTTCAATCGCATCCGGATCGATGCTTCTGAGTTGAATATTAAAACTCACTCGGTCTTGTAAAGGCACACCATCAATCAAAATTGCTGGTTCACGACCGCGTAGGCTTTGGGCATTAAATCGGTCAGCTTGATTGGGTGGTCCAAAGCCAGGGACTAAGTTGCCAAGAATATCACCTAAATTGTTGGTTATAGTTGACTGCTGTTGTAGTTGTTGGCGGTTAATAACTGTGACCGATCGCGGCACATTCTGTACCTCTTCTTCCGTGCGAGTTGCAGTCACTACTATCTCAATGGCATCCTCATCAGTTTCTACCACCTCCGTTCCAGGCGTGACCGCCAACACTAGCCCTGATGCTTCCACGCTCAAATCAGCAGTCGGCGGTGCATCAACTCCTGTAATCGCTACCCGCACTCGATTATCAGGTAAACTCGTCACGCTCACCAGCGCAATGCCCTCGATCGGATTCGCTTGCTGAAATTCATTCCCTTCTGGCAACACCAGCACTGCATTGGGAATATCAGCAATCAGTGCATTTCCGACAACAGAGGTTGCAGGAGACTCTAATTGCTCCTCAACGGTTTCCAAGAGCACTTCTAATCCAGTCTCCGTTGAGTTGACGCTCACTCCCATAACTTCAACTGGAGTCGCAAGCTGGGCTAGCCACTCCTCGATCGTTGTTGCATGTTGGTCGAGTTCTGCGAGGCGAGGAACGGGAAGTGAAGAACTGTCCTCAGAATTTAGCTCTGCTCCATCTTCTGCTATTACAGGGTGTGCTACACCAATAACAATCCCTATAGAAAACGGCACTAAAGTTCCGACGAGCAAAAGCGATCGCAGCTGTTTCCACATCTTTCCTCACACACCTCTTCAGAAATTTTCTCAAGTAGGACTGAATATAGGGTGTTCTAGCGCAAAAAATGGTTCCCAGCCGGATTTTCTATGGTTCCAACACGGATCTTTTACGATAAAGGTGATGAAAGACCTCTCGCTAACGCTCTTTTGTCAGTCTAACGTGTACACACAACTTGCCCTTACTTTGTTAGAGACAATAAACTGAAATGACAGAATAAGATAAACCAGTGCGGTGATTCTCATGCAAACCACTACTCTCTACGACCAAGACTTTTATGCTTGGACTCAACGCCAAATAGAGTTGCTGCAAGCTCGACAGTGGGAGCAAGTGGATATCGCAAACCTGATCGAGGAGATTGAATCGTTGGGTAGGCAGGAACGGCAGGAGCTTTGCAATCGATTGGGGGTGCTGCTGGGGCATCTTCTCAAATGGCGCTATCAGCCAGAAGCCCAAACAAAAAGCTGGGCTGCAACCATTCGGGAGCAGCGAGAGCGCATACAAGAACACTTAGCAGAAAACCCTAGCTTAAAACCCTATTTACCTGAAGCTATTAACAAAAGCTACCGATATGGACTAAACCTTGTAGATAAAGAAACGCCTCTAAACCCAAACCAACTTCCTCAGTCTTGCCCCTTCTCAGAGGCAGAAATCTTTGAAGAGCCAGTAAACTGGCAGCCATGAGAAAATGTTTCCCAGCCGGATTTTCTATAGTTACAACATGGATTGCAATATAGCAGACAGCTTTCGCCAGGCTCATTATCGCTAGTGTTCTATTAAGTAAGCACTAGGGTTGATACCAAACTGCTTTCTAAACGCTGCCGCAAAATGTCCGCGAGTGACATACCCAACCGCAGCTGCAACGCCAGTAACGCTCATGTCACCTCTCGCCAACAGTTGGCGTGCTTGCTCCATGCGATAGGCGTGTAAATAGCCAAACACCGTTGTACCAAAAACCTGACGGAAGCCCCGCTTCAATTTATAGTCGTTGAGCCCTACCTGTCGTGCTAAGGCAATCAATGAGGGCGGAGAACTGAAATTGCGAATCAAAATTTCTCTAGCATGGTGAATTCGTTCAATATCCTCTGGACTCAATTTAGCCTGACTTGCCAGTGCTTCCGCAGTTTCAATGATTTGTGCCAGTTTTAAGGCAATCAGTTCATGGACTTTACTTTCGAGATACATTTGCTTGATAGCCCCTTGATAAGGACAATGCAAGATTTGATGCAAAGCAAGCTGCATGGATGCTGCTGTGACTCCTGAGTGAAAGTAGGGCAAGTTTTCATTCTTCTCAAGAATTCGTTTTAACTCCAGCGGCATTGACTTGAATGATTCGGGAATCAGCGTTATGAATGTCTGAAGTGGAATGGCAAATGTAATATGAAAAAGTTGCTGACTTGCTGGCAGTTCCACGATCGCTTTTGGCTCTAAGTTACCAAACAAGAAACTGTGTCCAGCACCTAAACAACCATAAGATGTCGTTTGTCTCGCTCCTGAAAGCTGAAAGCCGATTTCCAAAGGAACTTTACAGGTATCTTTCGTTAAAACTAAGTGCTTATAACAGGTATAATCTTGAATCAAGATTTCTATTCCAGTACTCAACTGAATCACGCGATTGTGTCCTTGACCAAGTTTTTGGGGATATTGCCAAATCGTTTCACAATCCTTTGACTGACAAGTAATTTCGTCGCTCTGCTCAGCTTCCTCAAATAGCTCCTGATAATCTGTCAGTGATAGCGTAATCGTCATTTTGCTACAACCAGAACCAGCGATCGCGATTAGAATGCTCTTAGTTTATTACAATTAATTCTCAATTACTAGTGGGTATTGCTGATGGCTCTATAGTATCCAGCTGCTGTATCTCAAAAAACAGCTTCTGTTTGACAAGAAAAGCAATTGCTATTTTAAGCTGTCAGATAAACTCAGCACGATCAGGTAAGTTCAAAGTCCTTACAAAGTACAAGCGATCGCTTTTTACAACTTTCCCTCAACCCTACTTAACTCAAAACTCAAAACTTTTTCTAGGTGTCAAAATATTAAGGTCTATTGCATTTCAGTCACATCTTGTTGCTAAGTCCAAAGGAAGCTAAAAGTCCGTGATACGATGCTTTTCTAGCTCTTGAAGATTGGGAGAAGACCTTTGACACTACGGGTTGCTGTTGTAGGCTCAGGTCCAGCTGGTTCTTCAGCCGCCGAAACCTTGGCAAAAGCTGGAATTGAAACATATTTGTTTGAACGCAAGCTAGACAACGCCAAACCATGTGGCGGAGCAATTCCGCTGTGTATGGTGAGTGAATTCGATCTACCGCCGCAGATTATTGACCGTCAGGTGCGGAAGATGAAGATGATTTCCCCCTCAAATCGCGAGGTGGATATCAATCTAGACAATGAAGATGAATATATCGGTATGTGCCGTCGTGAAGTTCTCGATGGTTTCTTGCGCGATCGCGCGGCAAAATTAGGTGCAACTTTAATCAATGCGACGGTTCATAAACTCGATATTCCGCAAAATAATACAGACCCCTATACGATTCACTACGTAGATCACTCAGAAGGTGGTGCGCAAGGAATTGCCAAATCCTTGAAAGTGGATGCAATTATTGGTGCTGATGGGGCAAACTCTCGTATCGCTAAGGAGATTGATGCTGGAGATTATAACTATGCGATCGCTTTTCAAGAGCGCATTCGCCTCCCAGAAGCCCAAATGGCATACTACAACAACCTTGCAGAGATGTATGTCGGTAACGACGTTTCTACCGATTTCTACGCCTGGGTATTCCCAAAATATGACCACGTTGCTGTCGGTACAGGCACAATGCAGGTTAACAAAGCTAGCATTAAACAATTGCAAGCAGGTATTCGGGCACGGGCAGCGAGAAAACTTGTCGGCGGTCAAATCATTAAAGTAGAAGCCCATCCCATTCCCGAACATCCTCGCCCTCGGCGTGTTGTTGGTCGCGTAGCATTAATTGGTGATGCAGCAGGCTACGTCACAAAGTCTTCTGGTGAAGGTATTTACTTTGCGGCGAAGTCAGGGCGGATGTGTGCAGAAACGCTTGTTGAGGTATCCCAAGGTGGAACTCGGATTCCTACAGAAAACGAACTGAAAGTTTACCTCAGGCGTTGGGATAGAAAATATGGCATGACATACAAAGTATTAGATTTGCTGCAAACCGTCTTTTACCGCAGTGATGCCACCCGCGAAGCTTTTGTAGAGATGTGTGCAGATCGCGATGTACAGCGATTGACTTTTGATAGCTATCTTTATAAAACCGTTGTCCCAGCAAACCCGCTAACACAGATGAAGATCACGGCTAAAACTCTTGGTAGCTTGATTCGCGGTAACGCACTTGCTCCTTAACAATTGATTATTCAATACAAGGCGATCGCTATTCAGCTTATGCGATCGCTTTATTTATGATTTTGATACATAAAAGTAGGATTCTGAACGAACCTCACTAGCAACAAAGGAGAAAAAATAATGACGAATTGTAGACACACCGACTTTGTCAAACCAATTATTTAATTAGAAGCTTTTTCTGGAATTACCGCACTCGTCGGTATACCACTATTGTTGTCACTGCCTTGCTCTTCGCCTGGAAGTTCTAAGCAATAACCTGCACCGTACACTGTTTTAATATAACGAGGGTGACGAGGATCTGGTTCTAGTTTGGTGCGCAAGTGGCGAATATGTACGCGGATTGTTTCGATGTCATCATCAGGATCGTAGCCCCAGACTTCTTTGAGAATATCGCTGGGAGAAACTGTTTGTCCGTGACGTTGCAATAGACAATGAAGTAACTCAAATTCTAAATGAGTTAGTTTAACCGTTTCACCGAACCAAATTGCCTCAAATCTTTCTGGTACTAATGTTAAAGCACCATAGTTAAGAATCTCGCTGTGCTTGGCTGCTTGAGGAATGCGATCTGTACGTCGTAATAACGCTCGCACGCGGGCTAGCATTTCTTCAATTTCAAAGGGCTTTGTTAAGTAATCATCTGCACCAGCATTGAATCCTTCCACTTTGTCTTGAGTTTGGCTCAAGGCTGTGAGCATTAGTACGGGAATCTCTGCTGTACGCTCATCGCGACGCAACCGCTGACAAACAGTAAAGCCATCAACTCTGGGTAGCATGAGATCGAGCATAATGAGATCTGGCTGTAGCTGGATAGCTAGCGCTTGTCCCTTGATGCCATCTTCAGCTTGGGTAACGTCATATCCAGCCATTTCGAGATTAACCGCAACCAACTCAGAGATTGCAGGGTCATCATCTATAACAAGTATCCGAGGCATTCTAAAAAATGTTACTAGTTATTAAAGTTAAATTAAGAACCTTTGGTAGATACAAAGATTGCTGTACTGATTATAAGGAGGATTATAAAAATTTGCTAAAGATTAAAGTGTCAGCTTGCTAACATAAAAGTGCAAAGTGACTGAATACAGGTCAGGGATCGGAGATTGGGGAGCAGGGTAGTAGAGAAATTGCGTTGTACAAGTAGTTTTTAGTACCTTTGTGCAGTTCTAATCGAAGAAAAACGTCCCACTACTTGGCATACACAAGCCATCAATTGCTTTACCCTAGTAATTTGCCCCGACCTCTGCTCTCTCTTAAATTGTTGCAAGGAAAAGCTACGAGAAATTGATAAGCACATATACTCCGCCGTGGTGGTTAGGCAACGGTCTTGCAATGACGCTTTATACAGCGTTATGGGCTAATCGTTATTGGGAAGAGACGATCTACCCAGAACCACTCTATCAAGAGAAAATTTTTACAGGAGCGCAAGGAGTACCGATTTTTGGTTGGGTAGCAATTCCTAAAAATGCGCGAGGCACAATTGTTGGCACATATGGTATTACAGGATCTCTAGAGAATCAATGGTTTCTTAGACTTTTGGGGCGCAAGGCATTTGCTCAAGGTTATGCGGTTGTTCTATTTGATTGGCGATCGCACGGTAGAACGGCTTTATTATCGCCAACGTTGACATCTGATGGTTTGTACGAAGGAGAAGATTTTGTCCAGATTGCGGCTCAAGCTCAAGGGATGGGGTGTCCTGCTAAATTTTGGTTTACCGGATTTTCTCTAGGTGGACAATTAGCGTTATGGGCAGTCAAAGCAGCGCAAGACGTATTAACGACTAGCCATTCACTCACTTCTCAAGACATTGGAGGGGCGGCAGTAATTTGTCCGAGTTTAGACTCGAATCGCTCGCTCTCATATTTAGTGAAAGATCCATTAGGAAAGTATTTAGAACAAGCGATCGCCAAAGAACTGAAAAGACTTGCTTGGCGCCTTTATGAAGCACATCCAGAAGCAATCGATCCTGCAGCAATTGAACGCGCCAATAGTATTTGGGGTTTTGACAACGAACTGGTCATTGAACGCTTAGGATTTCCCTCTGTCGAGGCGTATTACGAAGCTAGTAGTGGGTTAAAAATATTACCAAGCTTAACTAAACCAACACTCATTATTTACGCTGCGGACGATCCAATGTTCGATCCAGCGATTGTGCCAGATTTACTTTCCTCATGCGATCGCAACCCTAACATAGATTTAATTCTCACACCTCACGGCGGTCATGTCGGATACATTAGTAGTGCAGAATGTCAAGCCCAAGCACAAGATCCTGATCCTTGGTGGGCATGGAATCGCGTTTTAGAATGGTGTCAGATGAGGGGATAGGAGCAAAGGCGAGGGGCGAGAGATAATTATAGCCACTAGACACTAGTCACTCACACTTCCTAATTAATAAACAAAAGTTGTACTGAGCCTACAGCTAATTGAATTAAAGGCCAACCGATTAGGCAAATAACGGCAGCCCAGACATTGCTGATATCTAAACCTTGGCGTACTGCAACGATAACCGCAAGCAAACTCCACACAGCAAGTACAAGCTGAATAGGGATACCAAGCAGCGGAATTAATGTTAAAAAGTTAAACACTTGCGGTGCATAAGCAAAACCAATGGGAACAAGTAGCTCTTGATACGTAACATGACGCGGTTTGAAGCGATCGCCAATTTTCCAAATTGTAAAAGTCCAGAAATAGTAACCTAGTATTACACTGACAACATTCAGTATTAATGCGAATACAAAAGTAGTAATACCAACACGGTTAATTAATAAAATAAAAGCATTACCTAGCGCATAAGAGATTGCTGCCACGATCACGATTGTTTTAGCGACTCGGCGAGTTTTGCGTGTATTGGGCGCATCTTCATAAAAGTGAGCATCTAAGGTTAAAGCTTCCCTCAAACTTGTTCTAAACTTCCATTTATCTTCCCTGGTACTCACATCAATCTCTACTTTTGCTAGATAATAGCAACTTTAAAATCAGGTATTTTGATCGCATATTTAAGTATAAAAAGTAATTAAAGCAACTGGTGATTTTACACATTTACAAAACTACATAATTTAGGATTCGCGGAATGAAACGGGTTTTTGATTGGCTGCATAGTACTACTTTCAAACTTTTAGGTTTAGCAGTCTTCATATTTTTAATTTGGGGTACGCTAGCACCCCTAGAAACAATCATATGGTGGGTGACACAAGATGAGGAGAGTATAAATCCTGATTCAAGTCAACCAGAGGCAACATCAGATGATTCAAGTTCTGACATTGATTGCTATGTCATTTTTTTACCAGGAGTCGGGAGCTATGATGCAGATAACTTAACTGACAAAGAATCTAATTTTGTCAACCTCGTTGCAGATGAACGTCCTAATTGCGTATCAGTAGAAGATATTTTCCCGTTTTCGGAAGCAAATGAAGGATTAGTTGGAGAACGCATTTTTGCTCCAGTATGGGATTGGCTGAGTCAATCAGATGGCGCTGCGTATGCATTAATTAATATTCGTAACATCTGGCGGCTGGCGATTTCTGCTGATCATCGCTATGGACCTGTTTATAACCGAGGCATTGCTAATACAATTGTCGAGCGCATGAATGCTGCGAGTTCTCTACCACCAGCTAATCAAAGACTGAATGTCGTTTTAATGAGTACAAGTGGTGGTTCGCAAGTTGCCCTAGGTGCGGTTTCCTATCTAGAAGATCGAATTAACGCTCAAATTAGTGTGATTTCGCTCGGTGGCGTTTTTTCTGGTAGTGATGGTTTTGATGAAGCCGATGGCGTTTATCATCTTTATGGTACGGAAGACTGGATTGATAATATCGGTAGTATAATATTTCCTTCGCGTTGGCGATGGGCTGTTACTTCTCCTTTCAATCGTGCACGTCGTCAAGGACGCTATCAAGCAATCGAAACAGGACCACACGAACATGATGGCGAGCAAGGTTATTTTGGAGAAGCGACTGTTGAGGATGGTACGACTTACCTTGATTTAACGCTTAATGTTGTTGACCAA
Organism: Gloeocapsopsis sp. IPPAS B-1203; assembly: GCF_002749975.1. Classification (NCBI taxonomy): domain Bacteria; kingdom Bacillati; phylum Cyanobacteriota; class Cyanophyceae; order Chroococcidiopsidales; family Chroococcidiopsidaceae; genus Gloeocapsopsis; species Gloeocapsopsis sp. IPPAS B-1203. Next base: position 344,916 of record NZ_PEIG01000005.1, read on the forward strand.
CTACCAATTTGGTCTATTGAAGATAGCAATGACATCTGAGCTTTCTTGAGTACATGATGTATAAAAAAATTCAAAGTTGGTGTTGATAGGTGTGTCTTGAGCGGGCACACTATATATTAAGTTGGGTTTTTGAACGAACCACAAAGACGCGTTCCCCGTAGGAGTTGCCTAAGGCTAGAACACAAAGATTGGAGTTAGAGAGGGAGCTTTAAGAAGTATTTGAGGTTGATATGGCAAGTGCTGCCTAGATAATTGTGCAATGTTGAAGTTGATTGGCAAGATTCTTGAATGGTTGCGCGGTAGTACATTGAGGTTACTCGTTTTGGCGGGAGTTATCCTCGCGATTTGGGGTATACTTTCGCCGTTAGGTACTTTAGTGTGGTGGCTGACACAATCAGAATCATTGGGTTCCAAGCGACAATCTCTGCAACTTCCTGCTAGCAATGACTCAGGTGGTAGCGAGCTACCAAAGAATTTAAATTGTTATATTGTTTTTTTGACTGGAGTAGGAGATTTTTCTACCAATGAATTGACTGAGGGTGAAGAAGTTTTTCTCCAAGGTTTAGCTCAAACTCATCAAGATTGTGCAATTGTTAAGGATGTTTTTCCTTACTCCGCAGCCAACGAGAATTTAGGAGGCGAACGCTTACTTGCTCCTGTATGGCGTTTTGCTAATCAAGCCGAAGGCTGGCTGAGTATTGCTGATGTCCTGATTAAAATTCGCAATCTGTGGCGCTTTGCGATTTCTGCCGATGAGCGTTATGGTCCAGTGTATAACCAAGGCATCGCGAGTGCGATCGCTGACCAAATGAATGCAGTACATCCGGTGTTGCACACATCAAAACCGCTGAAAATTATTTTAATTGGTACAAGTGGCGGCGCACAAGTCGCGCTAGAAGCGACTCCATATCTCAACCAATGGCTGAATTCTCAAATTATTGTTGTTTCTGTTGGTGGTGTTTTTGGTGGTATCAATGGTTTCGATCAAGCTGATCAGATTTTTCACTTGCGTGGTACGAAAGACTGGATAGAAGATGTCGGCGGAATTATTTTTCCCTCACGCTGGGTTTTTACATTTGCTTCTCCTTTTAGCCGCGCCCGCCAGCAAGGACGCTATCAAGCACTCTCAAGTGGTTCGCACGCACACGATGGTTCACAGGGGTATTTTGGTAAAGAAAAGATCCTAGGAAAAGAAAAAACTTATGTAGACTTAACCCTCGAAAAAATCAATCAACTACCCATTTGGTCGCATGACAACGATTGAGGCGTTTTTATCTCTCTATGAGCTTTAACACAGCAAAATAACTCTCTTGAATGTCTTTTTGATCCAACTTTTCGGAAACTCCTTCATGGCTACCGCGTTCGATCATTTGTGCTTGACGCAACAATACTGCGCGTTGTTCTCTAGTAGTTGTATACTCTGCAACTCGCGCGATCGCTTCAAGTAATCGAATCGTTACAGCCACATCAGTTTGCCCAGATTGCCTGATTTGGTTGAATGCTGCATCAACGACACTGGCAAAAGTTATTGGTTCGGCGATCGCTCGTAATTTCTGATTATCATCGTAGCGATAGGGCGAGGGAATTTCTCGTTGGGCAAACTGACACAGCGCCGCACTCAGTTGATCGATACAGCGAATTGCCGTAAACGGATCGTTAACTCCAGTTGAAAGCGCACGCACCGCAATTTCTACTAGCTGATTAATGGAAAATTCTACATCTTGTTGGGGACTGCGCTGATTATCAATAATAAAAATGCCTTTGAGTTGTTTCGCTAGCTTTTTGTTCATTTGCTGTCCGTGCCAAACCGAAACTAAATCGTTACCTTTAATAACAAAATCTCCAGGACGATAATTTAGTCGCACGATTACATCAAATTTTGCCGCAATGTCGATCAGTTCTTCATTGTCAATTGCTTGAATGTAACCACTCTTATCTGACTTGATCGGGCTAGCTTCATCCTCAAAATTGTCAGGAATATCTGCATCCTGAATTTCTTGTTGATCTTTTGTAATACTACGTCCGACTTTTTGTGGAAATAGACGTTCAATCGTATCGCTCAACTCTGCTCCAACGTTTGCTATGACTTGCTGTGCTTGAATTGATGTAGCGACGTGATGTAAAAAATAGATTAATACAGCAACACCAAAAATTGCGAGGACAAGACTGAAAGCTACTGAAAGGTGCGGAACAAATTCATCATCGTCAACGCTGTTAACGGTACGTAAGATTAACAAGCAGTAGACAAATGTAGAAATAAACGTTCCTAGAACAATTTGATTACCTGTATCCCGCATGAAATTGCCAAGTAATCTTGGTCCAAATTGCCCAGAAGCTAATTGTAGTGCCACAATCACAATCGAAAAGGCTGTGGTTGCTACAGAAACCATAGAACCAGCAACTGTTGAAAGTACTTCTCTTGCACCTTCAGGACCGCGACCATAAATTAAAGGTACTTTTTCTAACCAATCTCTATCTGCATGATCCAAGGAAAGAATGATGTAAGCCAGGGCGATCGCACCGAGAACCATCACTGAGGGAACAAACCAAAAACTATTGTGTAGCGATTCCCAGACTTTGCCTAACTTGGTTTTCATCTTTCACTCGGATCTTTGCGGCTGATGAGGTGTAGTTGATTGAAGCGATCGCGCTGCCAAAAGAATATTGCGAAGTTGATCGTTATTGTGACTCATAGCATGAGCTAGCAAAAAGACGACTTTGTTAGATTTTCCCGACAATTCCTTCTCAAATTACTCATTTTTCTTTTTTGATTTCATAACCCTGTTCTTGTGTATGCAAATGCTGTAAACGCCTTGACTACTGTGTACCAAAATTAACCTCAAAAGCAATCAGTCGCATGACAGCATAATCCTCAACCTAGAAGGTGACGTTCTACTCCCCCTCAGTAATAATACTTGGATGGGAAATTGTCTCGCAACATCCTAACTTATTTTTCTGTCTCAAGCTTTACGAGTCATGTAAGGAGAGTCTTGTGCTGTATGGTATTCGTCGGCGATTTAACTTTCTGCATAAGCGGAGAGTCGCACCTCACGATTTGCAATCTATGCATGAAGGGCTATTAGAAGAATCAGCCCTAGAGCGGATTTACATTATATTAACCGTTGGCTCTTGCATCATTGCTACGTTTGGGTTGCTGTCTAATAGTGCTGCCGTTATTATTGGAGCGATGATTGTGGCTCCTTTAATGTTGCCCATTCGAGGACTTGCATTTGGTGCTTTAGAAGGTAACTTACGACTATTTCGCACAGGCTTAACTTCCATCATTGTGGGAACACTGCTTGCGATCGCAATCTCTTGGTTCATTGGGATGTTTGTCGGATTAGCAGAATTCGGTAGTGAGATTTTTTCACGATCGCGTCCGACTTTACTCGATTTAGGAATTGCGATCGCCGCAGGGGGAATCAGTGGTTTTGCCAAAGTTGAACCAAAGATTTCTCCAACCTTAGCAGGAACTGCGATCGCTGTTGCTTTGATGCCACCTATTTGTGTCATTGGTTTAGGACTCTCACAAGCAAATTGGTCTTTGAGTCTCGGTGCGACTATTCTGTACCTTACCAATTTGCTAGGGATTACACTTTCCTGTATGCTGATTTTTCTGGCTACAGGCTATACTCCGCTCCATCGTGCTAAAAAAGCTCTACTCTGGACAGGTGGACTAACTGCAGTACTACTTGTGCCTTTAGGATTCAGCTTTTTTCGTTTGACGCAGCAAGTTCGACTCGAAGTTAATCTTAGACAAGCACTTTTGAACCGAACCGTTACCTTTCAAAGATTAGTACTTATCGATAGTAATATTAACTGGTTGAGTAATCCGCCTGTGGTACGCTTAAATGTTCGTTCTAGAGAGCCTGTCACTCCAAGACAAGTAGAACTTTTAGAAGAATTTCTCAGCAGAGAACTGGGACAACGCTTTACTTTGATTTTTGAAGTTGGTCAAATTGAAGAAGTAAGACGTGAAGGTGTTGATGGTTCTTCATTTAATAATTAGTCAAATTCAGTTTTAGCTAACATGACAACAGAAACACTAGCCGAAGTAGCAATTGAGCAAAATATTAAACAATTCCTTTTGGTGCTATCAGTTTCCTTGAGTATTGCCACGTTACCACAGTTTTTTAGCTGGTTTCGGCAGATTCCTTATACACTTCTTCTAGTGATTGTTGGGTTGGGGTTAGCTTTTGTTGATGTCAGATTAGTGAATCTGTCACCACAACTCATTTTGACAATATTTTTGCCTCCGTTATTATTTGAGGCTGCCTGGAATATGGAATGGACTAAGCTCAAGCGGGACTTAGTACCAATTACCCTTTTTGCCATCTTAGGAGTAGTTATTTCAGTCATTGGTGTAGGTTTAGCACTCAATCAAGCTGCAGGAGTGACAATCGGAATTGCTTTACTTTTAGGTGCTTGTGTCGCTGCCACCGATCCGGTTTCTGTGATTGCTTTATTTCGCGAACTCGGAGTCGATAAACGCCTGACAATTTTGATGGAAGGTGAAAGCTTATTTAATGATGGTATTGCGGTTGTTGCATTTAGTTTTGTTGTCGGATTTGCCCTTGGAACTGATACTTTAGAAATTCAGGAACTCATCGCCCGATTTTTTACCGTTGTTGGGATCGGGATTGGCTGTGGCTGTGTTGTCGGTTTTGGAATTTCTTATCTCACACAGCGGTTTGATTTACCTTTAGTTGAACAATCTCTAACTCTGGTTTCCGCTTATGGGACTTATATTATCACTGAAGATTTAGGTGGTTCTGGCGTTATTGGAGTTGTTACCACAGGTTTAGTTTTAGGAAACTTTGGTTCGCGGATTGGAATGCAGCCGAGTACCAGACTTGCTGTGACACAGTTTTGGGACTTTCTAGCATTTTTTGTCAATTCGATTGTGTTTCTGCTAATTGGCGATCAAATCAAGTTTGAGGACTTGGGAGCCAACTTAGGGCTAATTGCAATTACACTCGCAGCAATGATTGTAACAAGAGCGATCGCCATTTATGGTTTGGGTTGGTTGAGTAATATCTTGGTTAAATCAGAAATTTCTTGGTCTGATGAACTTATCTTATGGTGGGGAGGATTGCGCGGTTCTGTTGCGATCGCATTAGCTTTAAGTGTGCCCGTAACTTTACCACAACGTACACAAATTATTGCTGTCGTTTTCGGTGTAGTACTATTCACGCTTTTAGTACAAGGATTAACTACCAAACCTTTAGTAACAAAATTTAAACCTTTAGGCGATCAAGCAGTACGTCAGGAGTATTTAGAAGCGGTTGCGCGTTGGGTCGCGATGAATCGAGTTTTGAACTATCTCACACAAGCAAGTATGCGTCCCGAAATTGACCCAGAGTTTTATCGTTACCAAAAAGCTTTAGTAGAAGGGCAGTTAGATGACGTGCAGCAGGATGTAAATAAGCTACGCAATGAACATCCCCAACTACGAGAATTTGCAGTAGAACAACTGCAAGAAGAACTCCTTGCGATCGAAGCAGATACTTACGCTGAGTTGGTTCGCGGTGGACGCTTGAGCGATAAATTACCACCAATGCTAGAAGAAGTCTTCAAACAAATGAATAAACAAAGTACCTAATTCAGGTGTTAATGACAATAAAGCCAGCAGGTTTTCATCTTGCAGCTTGAAGCGTAAATAGCGTGACTTCCGGTGGACAGTTAATTCTGATTGGTGCAATGCTAAATCCTATGCCCCGATTGACATACAGGCGATTTCCTGACTGTCCATAACTTGCTTCTATCCAACCGTCAGTGTGAACCCGATCTTCGCGCGCAAATGTCATCCAAGACCATTCCGGCAAAAATGGCAAACGCACTTGTCCGCCGTGGGTGTGTCCTGCGACTGATAAAGGTGCCGTGTTAGCAGGGAATTTCTCAAACGAATCTGGATGATGCATCAACACTAACCTTGGTGCTGTTTGTGGTACTTGAGATAATGCGATCGCGGGATTGTCTTTGTTTGCCCACCGCGATCCAATACCAATGAGATACAGTGAATTTTCTCCTCTTGGTTGTTGGTTTCCTGGTGGTACTAAGGAAACTGCCTCGTTTTGTAACATATCTACACCCGCTTGTTCCAGCGCTGCATACAGTTCGCCTGCTATCTGTTCATTTGGTGGGGCAGTTTTTGCATCCATTGCATAGTCGTGATTGCCAAGTACCCCGTAAGTAGGAATACCTGCTGCTACTAACGGGCGAACCAATTCTACCGCCTTGCCAATTTCATTATTATTTCCCTTGTCCGCATGATAAATAAAGTCACCGCCAATCAATACAAGTGCAGGACGTTCTCGAATTAATTGATCGACTATGCGTCTAATTGTGTTGGTGTTCCCAAGCCACATTCCAATTTGCCAATCGGCAATAACTGCCACTCGTTGTCCCTCCCAGGAATCAGGAAGATTAGGGATTTCTGCTACTTCTTCTTCTGTATCAATAACGTACGGTTCTACTAAGCCCCAAATCCCCAGTAGCAAAACAACTCCCAGTAAGCTTAGCAATATGTACTTGAGTGATTTCATTGTGGTGTTGAGCAGATACAACTTTTCTAATTTCCTGACGTCGGTAGAATAACCTTTACGGGCTACCTCTACTTATTGCCTGTAGTAAACACGAGTACTCTAAGCAGCTATTGATACAACCTTACAACAAAAAAATACTGGAAAACAATTGCGCCAAAGGGAAATCTTTTACTTAATTCCTGAATATTTGTAAATAAATTGATCTGTTAGTTAAATGATTTTTGTCGAAGTCATTCCAAAGAGTCAGCTTATTCTACTAATTGTTGAGATTAATAAAATGTTTTTCACCTATAAATAATTTTAATGTTAGTAGATTTGTGCAAATAGCACTAATGATCATATTGCTTAAAACGCTAGTCACTCATCTTCAAACTACTTGACAAGGTGGCAGCTTATAATGAAATCTTTCATTTGACTTCAACTTAATTTGAGAGCACCAGCGTATATCTTAAGTAGCAAATTAGATAAAAATATGACTGCAACATTCTATCTCAAAGTAGATACTTTATTGATATTCTCCTATCTATAATGTGCTTAATGATACAAAAAACTCGTGTTCAAACTAAAATTCTAAAGTGCAAAAATCAGCCTCAGAGCGGGACGACAGCGCCGAGAAAGATTAATAGTTGTGCCCTCATATATCTTTAAAATACTTTTTCATTATTAGAAAAAGTGCAATTTTGGATGCTGGCTGATTTAATAATAAACTTCGATGCAACGAGTAATAACCTCTAGAATAAAGCATAACTTTACTTGTTGCGATTTGAGTAAGAGTATAGATATAGATTGAGGCATTCAAATAATATTTTGGGCTACACAAAAAAGTTTGTATTTTTTTTGAAATCTGACAAATTACAACAAATAGATTTATACAGTTGAGGAAATTGTAAAAGTGAGAAATAATTTACAAGGATTGTGGAATAGGAAAGCGATCGCCCTAGTAGCCTCGGTGGCATTACTAGCAGCTTGCGAAACCAACCAGCCACAAGCAACGACTCCGGCAAGTCCAGGAAATGTCACAACAGAGCAAGTAGCAAATCAGACTGAAGCACTACTCGGTAAAACTGTAACTGTCAGAAGCGAACCAGTTCAGAAGGTTAGTGATAGTACATTTACTATCAGTGACGAACAGTTTTTTAGTAACGAAAATATTTTAGTAGTCAATACGTCAGGAAAACCCTTTGTTTTGCCTGAGAACACAGAAGTGCAAGTAACAGGTCAAGTCGCTAATTTAGTTGTTGCTGACGTTAACCGAGAGTACAACTTAGGTCTAGAGCCAAACTTGTATGTAGAGTATGAAGGTAGACCAGTCATCTATGCTCAGTCAATAGCTTTAGCGCCTGAACCTGGTGAGATTACACAAAATCCTAGCCGATATTATGGTCAAACGCTTGCGGTTACAGGTGAAGTCGAAGATATTGTAGATGCCAATTCTTTTACTTTAGATGAAGAGCAGCTAATCGGTGCTGAGGATCTGTTAGTCATTAATGCAAATCCCACAGCAGCAGTTAACGACGGTGAAACCGTTGCTGTAACTGGAGTACTCCGCCCGTTTGTAGTTGCTGAGATTGAGCGCGACTACGACTTAACGTGGGATTTGGATCTCCAAAGAAAGCTGGAAGCAGAATATAGCCAAAAGCCTGTACTTGTTGCTGATGGCGTATATCCCTCAGCAATTCCTGAAGCTGCGAAGTAGAGAAAAGTAAAATTCAATTGAAGTAGGTAGCAGTCGTGGCTGCTGCCTAATTTTGAGTATCTGGTGCGGATAGGACATTGACACTAACTAGTGGCGTAACATTGAAGCCTTGGTTTCGTAATTCAGCTTGAACAGTTTGTGTGAGGCGATCGCTGATAATTTCTGCTGATTCTGTCACGCCTGCACGTCGCTGCACATACATCACAACTAGCAGTGTATTTTGTCTAGGGATATTTGGAGTCGGGAACCGGACATTTGCCTCGACAAGTTCGACTAAATCACTATCATCGACTACCTGCTGAATTGCTTGATTAGCACTTTGTTCGCGGCTACTACGTTGTAACTCTGGAGAATCAGAAAACTGCCAAAATAGCAACCCTAAAAGTGTCACAAATGTTACAGCTAATACAGCAGGAAACAGCCCTTTTTTGCCACGCTGATACCGCGCTCCTTTAGGAGTTAAACCATAACTCCGAAATACAAGCGATGCAGATAAATTAATGCCGACAAGTTGTAGCAATAGAACAAATACACCATTAATTGCCAAATCCCAGCGTCCCATAGCACTTGCCATCCCAATCAAGCCCGCAGGTGGTGCTAACGAAGCAGCTACAAGCATTCCCACCGCCGCACCAGAAACAAGGCTACTGCGTTCGGACTGTACAAGGTTAACTGCCCCAGCTGCCCCAGCAACAAGTGGTAAAAGTACGGCAACCGCAGAAATTTTACTGGTATCACTCATCGTGCTCGTTACTACTTCCTGCTGAAGAATGAAACTCAGCGTACCAGCAACAACAATTGTGACCGCTAGTGCCACAAAGTAGCGCAACAATGTCCGTTTGAGTAGCTTGGCATCACCACGAGATGTCGCGATCGCCACATTCATCGCAGGACCCGCAAACGGTGCAATTAACATTGCTGCTACTAATAAGTAAGTGGTATTTGTATATAAACCAATCCACACAACTACACCCGCTGCAGCTGCATATCCGAGAAAAGCTTTCCAAGAACCAACACTTTGCAAACCTGCTAAGAAAATTTCAATCGGGCTACGAGCCTTGACATCAGTTACCTGTTCGGGTGCTTCATCTGCTGGTGGTTGCATTGCAATAACCCCACGCGGAATCAGCGTCACTTGCAAGTTTGGCAGTGATTCTAAATCTCCTAAAAATCCTTCTACTTTCTGGTTAGAAACGTGAACTACGATCAGCTCAACAGGTTCGTCATTACCCATTGCTTCAACTCTTGCTGTATTCGTAGCATCATAAGCTTGAGCAATGTTTAGAACTTCCTTTCCATAACCATGTGGTACTTGAACAAGTAATTGCCGCATGAATATTTCCTACACCTTACTTTTAATGATGCGATAAACTGAAATCAGGAACGAGCATAAGATGAGTTCGTTCTGAAAACTTCTTGGAAAATATCATTTCGCAGGAAGTGGGTACTAACCCACTTTTTTATTTTGGAAAATGACTCATCCCCTGATTCCACAAATCATTGAAATAGCAACACCAGTAGCAGAGGAACTCGGCTTGGAATTAGTCGGAGTAGTTTTTCACACGAACCAACGCCCACCTGTGCTGCGCGTAGATATACGCAACCCACACCAAGACACTGGTTTAGATGATTGTGAAAGAATGAGTCGTGCTTTAGAAGCCCAAATCGATCAAACAGATATTGTTCCAGATGCTTACGTGTTAGAAGTATCTAGCCCAGGAATTTCGCGGCAATTGAGTACCGACAGAGAGTTCATTTCCTTTAAAGGATTTGCGGTGATTGTTAGTAGTTCTCAACCGTATGAAGGTCAGCAGGAATGGGCAGGACAACTAATTCGTCGAGATGAAACAGCAGTGTACTTGAACCAGAAAGGTCGCGTAGTTGCCATTCCTCGCGATCTCATTGCTAAAGTACAAATCGACGAACGGCGTTAGAACAGGGGCGAGGAGTGAGTAAAAGAGTGGCTAGTCAATAGTGACTAGTGAAAGAGTGAAATCCATCTTAAGTTTTTTTCCTGACCTCTGATCCCCGACCTCTGACCCCTATTTTCTTTATTGAGGATTTTATTATGTCAATGGTGAGTTTGCCTGGACTGAAAGATTTAATTGAAAATATTAGTCACGAGCGTAATTTACCTCGTGTTGCCGTACAGTCAGCACTCCGCGAAGCGCTATTAAAAGGTTACGAGCGGTATCGTCGCGCGCAAAATCTAGATAAGCGGCATTTTGACGAAGAATTTTTTGACAATTTTGAAGTTGAACTTGATGTAGAAGAAGAAGGCTTTCGCGTTCTTGCAACTAAAACAATTGTGGAAGAAATCAGCGATCCCGACCATCAGATTTCTTTACGCGAAGTTCAAGAAGTCGCAGAAGAAGCGCAACTTGGTAGTGAAGTTGTGTTAGATGTAACGCCTGAACAAAAAGAGTTTGGTCGGATGGCAGCGATGCAGACTAAGCAGGTGCTGGCGCAAAAACTCCGCGACCAACAACGGCAAATGATTCAAGAAGAGTTTCAAGACTTAGAAAGTACTGTGCTGCAAGCTAGAGTTCTACGCTTTGAACGACAGTCAGTTATTATGGCAGTCAGCAGTGGTTTTGGTCAGCCCGAAGTCGAAGCAGAACTACCCAAGCGCGAACAATTGCCCAACGACAACTATCGGGCAAATGCTACGTTCAAAGTCTACTTAAAAAAAGTTTCGCAAGGTCAGCAACGCGGTCCCCAACTGATCGTCTCGCGAGCTGATGCTGGTTTGGTAGTTTATCTTTTTGCTAACGAAGTCCCAGAAATAGAGGATGAAGTTGTGCGCATTGTCGCAGTGGCACGCGAAGCAAATCCACCATCACGATATGTTGGTCCGCGCACAAAAATTGCCGTTGATACTCTAGAACGAGATGTCGATCCCGTAGGTGCTTGTATCGGAGCGCGGGGATCGCGGATTCAAGTAGTCGTCAATGAACTCCGTGGTGAAAAAATTGATGTCATTCGCTGGTCTCCAGATCCAGCAACCTACATCGCTAATGCGCTTAGTCCTGCTCGTGTCGATGAAGTTCGCCTCATGGACCCAGAGTTACGTCAGACACATGTACTTGTTGCAGAAGACCAGTTGAGTTTAGCTATTGGGAAAGAAGGGCAAAACGTCCGCTTAGCTGCACGCTTAACAGGATGGAAAATAGACATTAAAGACCGCGCGAAGTATGATTATGCCGCAGAAGATGCTAAGTTTGCCGCAGCAGCAGCAGAGTATCAAGCACAGCAAGCTCAGATGGAGCAAGAAGAAGATTATGAGGATGAATTAGAAGAATTTACACAGAGCATGGAAGTCAGTGATGCTCCAGCTTGAGCAGAAAAGAACAGGCAATTCTAGATTAAAACTATTGTCTCTATTGTTTGACCCCTGACCCCTAAGATATGAAACCTAACTACCGACGCTGTATTGGTTGTCGTAGGGCTGCCTTAAAACATGAGTTCTGGCGAATTGTCCGCGTCTATCCTTCTGGGGAGTTACAATTAGATCAGGGTATGGGGCGTTCTGCATATCTTTGTCCGCAAGCCAGCTGTTTGCAAACAGCTCAGAAGAAAAATCTGTTGCGGCGATCGCTGCGGACGTCTGTACCCGAAGCCATGTATCAAGCCTTATGGCAACGCTTATCAACAAACCAACTTGTCAGCAACCAAAAAATTGAAACCACACTACCTATTCCAAATAAAAATTAAGTGTCTTCTTCAAGTTATTTCAGCAGAAACTGCGTCTTGGCGCTATAACTAGCTGAGAATGATTGATAATAAACTCTGTCAAACTGAGTTAATGACAAAATAATAAAGAACATGAAACTAACCTAAATAGCTCAGTACGATAAATTAAAACTTTCACACAATATTTTCGTAGGTTAATGCAACATTAAAGAAAGAAGTCACACAAATATATGGCAAGCAGTTAGTACGGATGCGTACCCTGAAGAGAAAGGGTCCGTAAAAATTCCTTAAGGATAAAATTGCGGTAAAAGCGGAGGACAGATCTATTAACCGTCGCGATGACAGAAAAATACCTTTCTCACACCAGAAATCTCTTTACTTTGTTGGAGGCACGGGCAGCAAATTGAACGGCAACCAATAAAACAGGACTCGCAGGATGGAGATGCTAACAAAACTCAGGCAACCATCCGTATACAACTGGTAGGTAAAGGGGAAGAGTGGATGAATAACGGCAAAGTAAGGATATACGATTTGTCAAAGGAATTGAATTTAGATAACAAAGATCTACTGGCAATCTGTGACCAGCTTAACATTGCAGTCAAAAGTCACAGCAGCACGATTAGCGAAACTGAGGCAGAACGAATTCGCGCCTTAGCAGAAAAATACGTCGCTGAGCGTTCGGCTTCGCGACGAGAATCAACAACTCAAGCACATCACCCTAATAAAACTAAACCTAGACCTAACTTGCCACCAAAACAGCAAATTTTAGAAATTCGGAAACCAAAGACTCCTCCTCGTACCAACCAAAATTTGGCAGAGTCTCAAGTTAACTCAACTTCTTCACAACCGCAGGAAGAGTCTCCTCTTGCGCCACGTCCTTTTGCCTCACCATCGGCACCATCCAAGCCAATGACACCGCCACCTCGACCAGTACGTCCTGCGCTTTCAGACAGTGCAAAAGAAGTGGCATCTGACAATCAAGACGAACCGAAAATAAATCAGGTAGAAGTTCACAAAAAAGAACCTCAAAAACCGCAACTGGTAGAACCACCGGCAAGACCAACTACACCGACCACGCCACAGCTTAATTTACCTGAGCGACCAATTCTGAAACGAGATCAATCTCAGAATCGGAACCGACCAGCGACACCAGCTACAACAGAAGCACGAGCCGATGGCGGGGAAAAACCTGCACGCCGTTTTGTTCAAAAACCTGAGCAAATTGCCAAAGGCGAACCCGTTCCAGAACTACAAAGACCTAAAGTATCGCGGTTTAACGAACCAGCAACGACTAATCGTCCAAAACTAGCAGGAGTAGGTAGTGCAGAAGTAGATGAGGCAGCGACAGATCAACCAGCGGCGCTTCTAGAACTAGAAGATCCAGAAAAGCTCCTCAAACGACCCACACCACCGCGACCACAAAAAGGTGGGAAGAAGTGGCAAGAGGAAGAGATTGACGAAGGTCAAGACTCAGGTTCTAAAGTAGGAAAAGCTGGCACAAAAGCTAAGCGCATGAAACCCATCATTGATCTCGATGATGAAGAGGATCTTGATGATGCTGATCTAGATATTGAAGCTCCAATCAAAGTTAGCCTTTCTATTGCACGTCCACCCAAACAAAAAGCTGCGCGTCCTGGACAAGCAGCAGGTGCAGCTCCAAGCGCTATCAACACGATTAGAAGCAAAAAGATGGCTCCGCCTCGCGAACAAAATCGCCGTCGCGAGCCAGAGCAGAAAGAGGAACGTCCAGAAAAGATCGTTATTACAGGTACAATGACGGTTCAGGAATTAGCTCAAGCTTTGGTTACTCCTGACACAGAAATCGTTAAGATATTGTTCCTCAAAGGTATTGCGGTGAATATCACGCAAAACTTGGACATTCCCACCCTCACAATGGTGGCAAATGAGTTGGGCGTAGAAGTAGAGACCGCTGAACCAGAAGCTGAGGCTCGTAAAGTTACTGAGATGATAGATGTGGAAGATCTGGAGCTTCTCCAGCGTCGCCCACCAGTAGTAACTATTATGGGTCACGTAGACCACGGTAAAACTACTTTGCTTGACTCGATTCGCAAAACTAAGGTGGCGCAAGGCGAAGCTGGTGGTATTACCCAACATATTGGTGCGTACCACGTCGATGTGGAACACAATGGGCAAATGCAGCAGATTGTCTTCCTAGATACTCCTGGTCACGAAGCGTTTACAGCCATGCGGGCACGCGGAGCGCGGGTGACAGACATTGCAATTCTTGTTGTCGCTGCTGACGATGGCGTACGCCCACAAACGATTGAAGCAATCAGTCATGCTCAAGCGGCAGAAGTCCCAATTATTGTCGCTATCAACAAAATTGACAAAGAAGGCGCACAACCAGATCGCGTTAAACAAGAACTAACGCAGTATGGGTTAACCCCAGAAGAATGGGGTGGCGAAACCATCATGGTGCCTGTTAGTGCGATCAAAGGAGAAAACTTAGATACTCTCTTAGAGATGATTCTCTTAGTCGCCGAAGTAGAAGAACTTTCTGCTAACCCAGATCGCTTTGCTAAAGGCACAGTTATTGAAGCACATCTCGATAAGGCAAAAGGACCTGTTGCGACTTTGTTAGTCCAAAACGGAACTTTAAATGTGGGATCTGTTTTAGTTGCTGGCTCGGCGTTTGGTAAAGTTCGGGCAATGGTTGACGATCGCGGACGAAGAGTAGACATCGCTTCGCCTTCTTTTGCAGTAGAAGTATTAGGATTGAGCGATGTGCCAGCCGCTGGCGATGAATTTGAAATCTTCTCACAAGAGAAAGAAGCGCGTGCGCTCGCAGAAGAACGCGCCAACAAACAACGGCAATCACGCCTAATGCAAGGACGTGCTACACTTACCAGCGTTTCAGCACAAGCCCAAGAAGGCGAGTTGAAAGAACTCAATTTGATTTTGAAAGCAGATGTTCAAGGTTCGGTAGAAGCGATCGTTGGTTCGCTCAAACAACTGCCACAAAACGAAGTGCAAATTCGCTTGTTGTTGGCTGCTCCAGGAGAAGTGACAGAAACTGATATCGACTTGGCTGCTGCGAGTAATGCTGTCATTATTGGCTTCAACACAACGCTCGCTAGTGGTGCTCGACAAGCTGCAGATGAAGCAGGTGTGGATGTCCGAGAATACAATATCATCTACAAACTGATAGAAGATATTGAAGGCGCATTAGAAGGTCTATTAGAGCCAGAACTAGTCGAAGAATCGCTCGGTCAAGCTGAAGTGCGCGCTGTCTTCCCTGTTGGGCGTGGCGCTGTTGCTGGTTGCTACGTGCTCTCAGGTAAGCTAGTTCGTAACTGTAAATTACGGGTACGTCGCGGCAGTAAGATTGTCTATGAAGGTACGCTTGACTCCTTAAAACGGATGAAAGAAGATGTCCGCGAAGTCAACGCCGGATACGAGTGCGGTATTGGCGTCGATCGATTCAACGATTGGGTTGAAGGCGATATCCTTGAAGCCTTCCAAATGGTGACTAAACGCCGTACGTTAGGAGGCTCTAGAAATTAGGGGATTGGGCTAGGGATGCAGGTCGCATCCTTAGTCTGTCTTTTTATCTAAACTCATATTGTAGATTCACTTTCTAGGTTAGCTGCCGTGTCAATGGAAAATTTGAAAAAATTTTCCTAAGTGTACTGTAGGTGCTTGTTACCAGTGATGCAGAACTTGCTGGAATAAAACCTTATTCTTAAGATCAAGATAGCACCGGATTTACAATTTTAGGTTTGCAAGTCAAGTAGCTTCTACCCATCGCAAACACTCACACAGAAAACTGAGGAAATATGGCTATTATCTCTGCGTCTCGCCATTCTCAATCGGATCAACATCAAATTTGGGATCATCTCAAACAGGCGATCGCTACAACTTCTGGATTTCGCCGCTGGCAACTTGAGAGATCGCCACATGACGCCCAGATTAATAATCTAAGTTTAGACCACCAAGTTAAACTCTATTTACGTGAGACTTTAGAAACTTTAGCGTATTAAAGTACAAATGTGAGACACAAAAGGACTCACTTGAGTCCTTACTAATGTTAGATGATGGCTAGTCTTAGCTGATCTGATTAAGTAAATCTCGAACACGTCCTCCACGATTGAGGATATCTTGAATGTTTCCACTTAAGCGACGTAACTGACGATAAGCAACTTCTAGGCGATCGCCATCTACTTGTACTTCCCGTGTTGGATAGTTTTGCAACACTTCAATCAGTGAGACTTGTCCATCACGAGCAGAAAGAACTAATGCAGCACGTAATGCTTGTCTATCAGCTCGACGTGAAGGGGTGTAGATGACTTGACTAATCTCGTCAAGCAAAGCATTGCCTACAGGACTATTCAACAAACGATCTAAGAAGATAGGATTGACTGTGACAGGTTCAGTTAAATAACGACGTACTGTTGCTGGATCTTGTCCTGCCCTGGCAAGATTAGAGCGTAGCGATCTCGAAAGTTCTCCAGTTTCAGCAAAGCGAGAAAGTTCGGCGACAGAGACTGATTGTCGAAAAATTCGGTATCTCAGTACCACTCGTTCAGCAGCATTAGCTACAGGAATCTCAAAGATACCATGACTACTAAAAAAAATACCTGTACTAGCCACTACCGCAGCAGCAAGATGTAGAAATCTCAAACGCATTTTTCTATTGATGTTAAATCATTCTTTATTAATTCTTTTGACGAGCTGTTAAGATGTTAAGTTGCGTTATTCTAAGCGCTGAGTGCAATATCTCTCTTGAGACGTAAGCAATCGTCGTTTCAGTCAATGCTTGAATCAAGTAGGTTAACTAAATTAAGTTAAATATGATTGGTGAAAATCAACAGAAGTTAAAGATGGTAATTGGGAATTGGTTAGTGGCAACTCAACAATCAACCATTAACCAACCTTATATGTGATTGTGTCCACCAAATAGAGTTAGCGTCTTGTCTGTGCGCAATTAAAGGCTATTCCATAATTGGTAAACAAGACTTAGCTTTTAGACAGATACTCCTAAAAAATGTCTAGCTTTTTTATACCAGATGGATTGCTTGATTGTACTGATCATCTTCCTCTAACTACTTGATTTTTCTTCTTTTACGCTTTTTTGCTCAATAAAGGCTGTTGCTGTCATACCTTGGTGCTTCTGCGTAAGTTCTTTTTTGATAAAAAACTTAGGGAACTTGGCTACAAATGTCTTTGTCTTCCGCTATAGTTTTGCATGGGTTTTATAACTTTTCAGCTAATCGCGTATTTGGTTAAATACTCATAAACTGATGTAGTTATCGTACGGATTGCAATAAGGCAATGCTAGTAAGCCCTCAAAGTAGCCTAAGATAAGCCACAAGCAACTATGTAAGTGTTCTTATCTTATGAATAAAGTTTTTGCGTTTGTACGCGATCGCCTTACCCTAGTTCAAGAATTCAAGAGATGCAGACAGTATGACAAAGCACGGTTCAGACAATCGCAAAGCCAATATTTTTAGAGTTATTTCTACTAAAGGGTGTGCGCCACATTCTTTAAGTGCAGGAGCGAGTGCACTATTATTTGTGGCTACAGGTGCAATTTTTTTAGCTGACACAGCGATTACGCAAAGCTTAGCGCCAAAGGCGATCGCATCTTCTAAAAAGCTTGCTCAATTTGTTGTTCCGACAACAAACGAGCCGATTTCTACACCAACACCTAGCCCGACTCCAAGTCCATCTCCAACACCATCTCCAACACCAACCCCTATTACAAGCCCATCACCATCACCTTTACCAACACTATCTCCAACACAAACTACTCCGACAACGCCAAGTACGAATCAAGTTCCAGCAACGACAACAGTTATTTACGTTAATCCTCAAACTGGAACCGACAGTGCTGGTGCTGGAAGCACCGCAGCAGCCCCTTATAGAACAATTACTTACGCACTCAGCCAAGCCCAACCTGGTACAGCGATTCAATTAGCACCTGGTAACTATAGCAGCGAGACAGGAGAAGTTTTTCCACTCACAATTAGACAGGGTGTGACTCTACGCGGCGATGATGCCAGTAAGGGGCAATCCATTGTCATTACAGGCGGTGGAGAATACGTGAGTCCCACGTTTGCACGGCAAAATGTCACAGTACGCGCCGAGAACAATAGTGCAGTTAGTGGAGTTACGATTACCAATCCCAATACACGAGGAACCGCACTGTGGATTGAATCTGCAAATCCTACCGTAACGAACAATACTTTTATTGAGAGTAACCGCGACGGTGTTTTTGTAACGGGTTCAGCCAATCCCAAGATTGAAGCTAATGTCTTTAGTAAAAATGGCGGTAATGGTATTTCAATAGCGCGTTCTGCTCAAGGCGAAATTCGCAACAATACATTCCAAGATACAGGTTTTGGGTTAGCGATCGGTGGTGCTTCCTCACCATTAGTTGCAGACAACCAAATCAAGGAAAACCAAGACGGTATTTATATATCTGAGTCGGCTCGTCCTATTCTACGTAGCAATGTAATTGAGAACAACAAACGCGACGGTATCGTAGCTACTATAAATGCCCAGCCGGATCTCGGTACTGCCGAAAGCGCAGGTAATAACATCATCCGTAACAACGAGCGCTACGATGTTTACAACGCAACTCGTGGCAATGCGTTGCTTGCTGTTGGCAATACGCTTGACGCTAAGCGTACCTCAGGAAAAGTTAGTCTTGTTGCGCCACAATTTGCCTTTAGTGATGTTCAGGGATTATGGGCACAACCTTATATTGCAGCCTTAGCATCGCGAGAGATCATTGCTGGTTTTCCTGATGGCACTTTTAAGCCCAATGAACCAGTAACGCGGGCACAATTTGCAGCGATTGTGAGTAAAGCGTTTGCTCCGACACCTCAACGTCAAGCGCAGGAATTTAATGATGTTAACCGTAGTTTTTGGGGATATCAAGCTATTCAAACTGCTTACCGAGGTGGCTTTGTTGCTGGTTATCCAGGCGGTGCATTTCAACCACAGCAACAGATTCCTCGGGTTCAAGCACTAGTTTCTTTAGCCAATGGCTTGAACTTACGTGCTGATAATCCGAACGTACTTACTGCTTATGCAGATGCTTCCCAAATTCCGAGTTATGCTACCGATGCTGTTGCTGCAGCAACTCAAAGGCAATTAGTTGTGAACTACCCGTCACCAAATCAACTAAATCCCAATCGCCCTGCTACCCGTGCTGAAGTTGCAGCATTTGTTTACCAAGCACTTGTGAATTCTGGACGCGCCCAGGAAATTGCATCGCCTTATTTAGTAAGAGTTCCTTAGAGCTAATTTAAAAGCGCCAGAACCGAAAAATAACGAATCTGGCGCTGTAAAGATTGGTTTTTAAGAGATTTAGGGTCTTTATATAGTAAGTGACCCTACTTATTTATTTGCTTTTATATTCAGGGTCTTTAAATTAGCTGACCCCGTTTGAACCTATATATATGATGTCAGAACTTCTATGAATATCTTGCGTTTCCTAATAATTTTTTTATTTTTTATACCAGTGTATGTTTTTCATTAAATATATTTGAAGTTTCGTTAAAGCTTGGGTTGTCTCATTGCTATTAACAATTATACGTGTATCAGCTTTTGCGAGAATCACGATCCCATCTAAACAGGAATATCATCAATGCAACAACTCCAACTTGGAGTGCAAAATTAGGTAAAGCCGTCTCAACATCACGTCCAGCCGCTAGTTGAGTGAGAAAAATTAATGCTCCAATCAATCCAGAAGCACCAAAGCTAAAATAAACAAATTTACGTAAACCCCGATAAGGAGCAGCAGCTTCCGCTTTTAAACGGGCATATTGTTCAGGAGTAAAACGTTTACTGTTGCGGTTTTTTGAATTTGGTTTTGCCATGAGAACTAAAATACTGGTAAAATAATATGCTGCCATGCCGATGTAGCTCAGTGGTAGAGCAATCGATTCGTAATCGATCGGTCGCGAGTTCAAATCTCGCCATCGGCTCTTGTCAATCATAACCATTAACTGCATAATTTCTTGATACAGCAATGCTTAGAGGTTTCATCGCTGCAAATACTTTGTAAGTATTAATACTCAATATGAATTCATAAAGATTTTTTTGACTATGAAATGACTATGATACATATTCAGTTTCACGAAATGTAGAGTAGTAATTGAGCGATCGCGAGTTCAAATCTCGCCATTGGCTAAAGTAACTTGAAGTTATTCTTCAAAACTAGGTGTTGGTTTAGATTCAACCTTTAAGCCAGGTAGCCCCTCAAGTTTTTCTATAGGAGAGAGTGGGGCAGCTTCTTGAGGAACAAAAATTGTTAATCCTCCTGGCACACACTCAACATCAATTGGAGTCTCACCAACAAGTTCGCCGTCTAACACAACTCTTTGTGGGGGATTAGTGCGCACAATAACTCGTTTAGCTCGGAGATAACCAATGTCCTCGCGTTGTGCAGCGTTTTCATTTAAAGCAGTTTGCAGTAAGTGGTAAGAAGCAGCGATCGCGCCTGCACGCGACACAGGAGCGATAATGGTCACATCAAGCAACCCATCGTCAAACACGACTCCTGCAGGTCCTTGTGCCAAAATTGAAGTTGGAGGAGCTGCATTAGCAACAGTCACTGCAGCCGCAGTTACGGTAATAATCTTATCTTCGGTTTCAATCTCGGCTTCAAAACTTTCCATCTCGCGCAATTCTTGTAATCCTGCCATAACATAAGCCATAATGCCAAAGCGGTTTTTGGCTTCACGATCTGCACGCTTGACAGTTTCAGCTTCAAAACCAATTCCTGCTAACAAAACCATAGGTAGATTGTTGCACCGCGCTGCATCGACAACACGCGTTGCACCACCTAAAATTGTTTGACAAGCTGCTTCGATTGTGTCGGGTAGCTCCAAAGCAGCAGCAAAGGCATTTGCTGTACCGCGAGAAATAATACCAAGTGGAACGTCTTTACCTACTAATGCCGCAGCCGCTGTAGATAGTGTACCATCGCCACCAGAAGCAATAATTTTTGTTGCGCCTTGTGCGATCGCCTCTTGCGCTATCTCATCAGCTCCCTTATCCTCGGTGGTAAACCGAATATCAAGATTAATCTCTGGTTCTAAAATTCCACGAATCTGGGCTAAATCTTGCTCAGGGTTGCTTTGACCGGCAACAGGATTAAAGATCAAACAAGCATCAGTTCGGCTCATACCAATCTAGTTTTCAATCACGATAGTTAGACTTTCTAGAGCGTCACATTGTCTGAAGAGACAGCGATCGCCATTTTTTCCAAAGCGCAACAACATTACCAAACTCAAAGACAGTCTACAATTTAGAAAGCTTAAGCTTTATATCTTAGCAAGAACATAACACTTGCTATTGCAAAACTGACACTACCTAAAGTTACAAAAATCTTGAGATGCCAGACCCGATGATGTACCAGCAAGACACTTTTGTGGTGCTGGAACCCGATCAACCCGAACAGTTTTTAACGACAGCAGAACTATTTGCCAAGCTGCAAGAAGTTCTCAACCAACATCAGGAAGATTTACCACGAGAGTTACAGCGATTCACATCGATTCAAGCACAAGCTCAATACTTAATGGATACCAGCTGTGAATTTGATGTTGGTCCTGGAAAATATTTACAGTGGTATGCTGTCCGCCTAGAGAAGTAAAAGGCAGTTAACTAGCTTTTACTTCTGAATCTTCTTTCAAAGTTGGACTACTTACTTGCCCAGTGGCAATTAAAGCTAGCTCTATTTTTTCAGCTTCTGGTTGGACAATCTCTACACGAATTCCAGGACCAAAAAAGCTTTCCATTTTTTGCTGTTTATCTCGCCAAACTTGCAAAGAAATAAATGGAGAGTCAAATTCTAGAATCAAAGCATAAGCGCCTTGGATTTCGGTTTCGCGTAAACCTGTGATAATTGGTCTTTCTTCATCTGTGGGACTCAAGCGTAGAAACGAAAGTGTTGTATCTAAATGTGCTTCTTGACCGTAACGATAGCGAGTGACATCTTGACGAATTTGATTTTGTGTTGCTGTTGCTTGTGTTTGGCGAAGTGTCAGTAACTCTGGTGTTGTTGGTTGGCTGAATGGGACTGGTACAAGTTCCGCTGCTTTCAGCGCTAACCCTCCCAGTAATAAAGGTATGCCGTAAAAAAAGCCCACTAAGTTTAGTGTGGGGTTGCCATTGAAGTAGGCAGCAAACCCAACTACAGTTAATATTCCACCAAGAACTAACCCTAGTGTTCCCAAAGATGTTTGACGTAACATAATATTCAGCCGCTAATCGCAATAACTCCAAGCTTTTATTATCATCTGGTTTTGATGCATAGGTACTCAGCATAGGTCGGTGTATTGTAATTTGCTTCCACAATTTCAAATCCTGCTCTTGTTAGCATCCCTTCAATAATCCATCCATATGTGCTGTGTTCTTCACGCACATGCATTTCAAAATCTCTAATTGTCCATCCTTCACCTTCAGGCTTGGCGACTTGTCTAATCCATTGATTAATTGATGCTTCATAGTCTGCGGGTGGAAATGAGAAAATTGCATCTCGCAAGTAGAAGATACCTTTCAACTTCAGCATGGCAGCTATTCTCAGAAAAGCCGTCATTTTCCAGAAATCAGGCAAGATATGAAGTGCATTTTTGGTGACAACAAAGTCTGCTAACTTGTCTTGATGTTCGTAACTCAAGAATCCTGCTTGATGAAACTTGATATTGGTCGCGCCTGCTATTTCTGCTTTGCGTTGAGCGTAAGTGAGCATCGCTTGTGAGATATCGACAGCGTGGACAAATGCCCCAGTCAGGGCAGCTTGAATAGCAAAATTCCCTGTACCTGCTCCCACATCAATCACAGTATGTTTTGCTGTAATTCCTAACTGAGTGACTAAAGCTTGCTCTTTTTCTGGTGAACTAGATATTTGATTGCGATCGTATTCAACTTGTGCTGCATCCTCAAAGTCAACCCCAGCCATTTTAAACTCATCATAATACCAAGCAAAAGTCATCGTTTTGCACAATAGTAAAGAACATCTAAATTAAAAATATGAATTTGCTTTTCGTACTGCAAGCCAGCTTTTTGGATCACCCTTCTTGATGCCAAATTATCGGGTAATGCCATAGCAATGAGTTTATCTAGATGAGCTACATTAAATCCATATGAAACTGCTGCTTGAGCTGCTTGCGTTGCAATTCCTCGCCCCCAATACGCTTTAGCAAGTCCGTAGAGTACCTCAGTTTCATTAATTTCATCTAAATACCGCAGACCACAATAGCCAATCATTTGAGATGAGTTCTCTACAATTGCCCAAACTCCATACCCGCGTTCTTGCCAATGTTTGATGAAAGATTGTAGCGATTTTTCGGCATTTTCTCTAGAAATTGGCACACCTCGACTGGGAAGGAAGCGAGTCACTTCCGGATCAGCCCAAATTGCAGCAAGCGCATCTAAGTCAGAAAGTTGCAGCGATCGCATCGCAAAACCGTCAAGCTGTAGAACTGTTTGCTCAGCAGAATTTGCCATTATGAATTACGAACTACGAATTACTATTACACCTTGCAATTACAGCACTTCATAACTATGGTTTACAAAATGCTCAGCTAACACACTTAGGTGGAGCGAGTAAGAAGATGAGACTTTCTCGTAATGCTAAGATCTCCTCTGTTAAGTTAACAAAATATTTGTTGGTCTGGCGTGAGGTAGATGATAAGTCAAAGTTTTTGGCACAAGCGGGTTATAGTCAAGAAAATTGGCAACAGTTGGAAGCAGGCCTGAGAAATCAAATTTTACCGCTTGAGGCGGTACCCAGTTGTGAACCAAACCGATTTGGTGACGTTTATGAAATTCGAGGCATTTTAAGCGGAGTGAATGGGATTCATCTGGCAGCAGTCACGATTTGGATGATGGAGCACGAAACGCAACAAACAAAGTTTATTACGCTGTATCCAGACAAAGGGTTAAATAATGGCATTTGAGTTGTTCACGCGAGTGGCACTGCGGGACGATTTTCCAAACCATAAACTGCGCCGAGGAGATGTAGCAATGATTGTAGAGCATCACCCTGTAACGAATGGAGAGGATGGCTATAGCTTAGAGGTATTTAATGCAGTAGGAGAGACAGTGGCAGTTTTCGTGGTATCTGAGTCACAAATTGAGCCGTTGATGAGAAATGAAGTGTTGCATATCCGAGTGTTGGATGCGGCAGTTTAACATTATCAGTCAAGTTAGATGTTGTGTAAGGCAACTTATCACTGTCTCAACACCCCCAATGACTTGACCATGAAATGAAGCCCCACAGACGACTCTAGCTACCTAACAGCAAGTTCGACAGCTGCATTTCAGTCATTGGAATAGTTTTAGTATTACCTAGTTGTGCAAAATACTAAATCTTAGTGCGGTCAGTCAAAATTTCATATCCGTTTTCAGTCACAAGCACTGTATGCTCAAATTGAGCAGCTAGAGACTTATCTATTGTGACTACAGTCCAACGATCTGATAAAGTACGGGTGTGATTAGAACCAGCAGTAACAATGGGTTCAATTGTCAACGTCATTCCTGCTCGGAGTTTCACATTTGGCATTTCACGAGTACGAAAGTTGAACACTGAAGGTTCTTCGTGCATATGACGACCAATGCCGTGTCCAGTGTAGTTCTCAAGAATACTGAAACCCTGTCTTTCTACACAGTCTTGAACAGCACCCGCAATATCGATTAAATAATTCCCAGCCTTTACTTGCTCAATTCCTTTGTAAAGTGCTTCCTGTGCAACCTGAATTAACTTTTTTGCTTGTGGAGACACCTTACCTATGGCAATGGTGATACAAGAATCACCATGAAATTTCTGATAGCAAGCTGCGGTATCAACCTTCAAAACATCTCCTGCTCGAATCACACGCTGATCGCTAGGAATACCATGCACAGCCTCGTGATTGATAGAAGCGCAAATGGAGCCAGGAAAACCATGATATCCTTTAAAACTTGATGTTGCGCCCATTTCCTGGATGCGCTTCTCTGCATAAGCATCTAAGTCAGCGGTTGTCATTCCAGGTTTCACGATTTGGGAAATTTCTTGTAGCACAGTGGCTACAATCGAACCAGCGCGACGCATAATTTCAATTTCTCGCTGGGACTTAACGCTAATACCATGACTTTTGCGTTGAGCAACAGGCTGAATAAAGAGGTTCTTCAAAATATTCATAGTGGATGCGTTAAACTTTACTCATGCTATTGTATGCTACGGTAGCATGAATTAGCCAAAGGTAAGTTAAGAAAATCTACTGTATGGTGGTATAATAAAAACTTACATAACAAATGAATTTAGTGTTGGAATGGGTGGCAAAACTTTATTGTCTGGTGTAACAACATACATTTCACCTGAATTGAAAGTAGAGTTAGAAGCATGGGCACAAGAGGAAGAACGCTCCGTTTCTTGGCTTCTAGCTAAACTGATCGAAAATAAACTTCAGGAAAGACGACAAAAATCATCACCAGCCAAGAACGCAATCAACTAAAGTTAGCTACGCTAAATACGCTAATTTACAAATTTTATGTTGTAGGCAATGAAGCGATCGCTCATCTTCAACTCTAACTATGGTTTCTATTCTTCTTGACTACAATATAGGCAGAGTCAAAAATTACACATAGCAACATGAACCCCGAAACACTACGCGAACGAGTAGCTCAGGTCATTAGTAAACGAGAAACTCTCTTACTGTTGTTAGAACAACCCAATTTAGGGATTTTAAGAACAGATGTTAATCAAGCCTTGGAAGAAATGGATGACTTGATTGATGAATATCGCCGGACTTTTCCGAATGAGGCACAATCTTTTTAACTGAAATTCAGTTTTTGATACTAAAAAGCGCCAAGACAGTTTTATGCACTGTAATCTTTTGGCGCTGAACTAATTCGTGTTATTCTTTCTCACTGCTCGTTGTTAACTCAACTTATGTAATACTACGGCTTCCTAACTCTCGCACTAAGGCAATTAAGTCTGGAGTAGATGTGTCTTTACGACAAAAGGCATCCATGTTGTTGAGTTGATTATTTTCTCGCAACTTTGGTTCCTCTAGGGATGAGTAGGCGATAATTTGCGTCCCTGGAGCAATATCTTTAATTTGGTTAGAAGCACTCAATCCATCCATAACTGGCATTTGCAAGTCAAGAATGATCACATCGGGATGATGGCGTTGTACCATTTCTACTGCTTCTAAACCATTGCTAGCTAAACCTACTAACTCTATATTCTCTTGATTAGCTAACGCTAATTTGAGACTAAAACGAGTTAGTTCGTGATCGTCAGCTACTAAAACGCGTAAGGTACCAGACTGGCAGGACAAAGGTATCATCCAATAAAATAAATAACGACTTATTAAATATTGAGTTCAGTGTATGGCATGGCAGGAGTCAATTTACTCTATCTGCTGGGTGAAACACTTTCATGAGTTATTACAAATATCACTGTTACTAATTAGTAAAAGTTATCAATGTAAATTATTATAAAGAGCTACTTAATGATTGGCTGGCGTGTATGCATGTAAATTAGGTATTGAACGCTTTACTCAGCGATCGCAAAACAGTAGGGGTATTCCGAAACCAGCACTCTAAAAAGAACACAACTAAGCTTCATTTTTTTAGAAGGCGGCACCCAGATTCGAACTGGGGGATAAAGGTTTTGCAGACCTCTGCCTTACCACTTGGCTATGCCGCCATGATTATCTACTGACAACGCAACAAGTTAACTTGTGTGACTCAGGGTACTTGCATTTACTTGCTTTTCTTAATTAAGTTGGACGCACCTGAGAATTTTCACTAAACTAATATAGCACTAATAGAAACAGATAGATTAGTTGATAGGGCTTTAGTGTTACCTTGTCGTCTTGGTTGGGATCGCCTCCAGCTCATCGTGATTGAAATCACACATAATGCGGTTAAGGATCGCATATTACCGTTACTTTTCTCGATAGTATGAAAAAGTCTAAATAAGACAGAGCTTGTGCTTGTGTACGTTTCCAGCTTTGCGTCTCAAAAATACTGGAATCTACAGTTTTGTGTATTGAAAGTTGTGCTTTTACTTGCTTTGTTATTTGACTTGTACTCAAGATGAGATATTGTGCTGCTAGAGAATAGCATTTTTGGACAAAAACTGGTGTCTGCAAAAATGAACCAATCTCCTTTATCGATTGCTCAAATTTCAGATATTCATCTATTTAAGGATGAGAAGCAAGACCTATTGGGGCTAAACACAACACAATCGTTTCAAACAGTTATCGAAAGGTTACTGTATTTGCGCGATCGCTTAGACTTGTTGTTGCTTACAGGAGACTTATCACAAGATGGGACACCGGAATCGTATCAGCGTTTGCAACACTTGTTGCTGCCACTAGCGATGCCTACCTACTGGATTCCAGGGAATCATGACTATTTCCCGACAATGCAACAGATTTTGAATCATGCCTCTATTTTTGCAGAGAAAGAATTTATTCAAGGCGGCTGGAACTTTGTTCTCATCAATTCTGCTGTACCTGGGCATGCTCATGGTCAACTTTCACAAACAACACTAGCTTGGTTAGACTGGCGACTTGCAAGCATTACTCAACCTGCTTTAGTTGCACTGCACCATCCGCCTTTTCTCGTCAATTCTCAGTGGCTAGATACTAGTACACTAGAAAACTCAGAGGAGTTTTTTGCAGTTTTAGATCGCCATCCACAAGTCAAGTTAGTCTTGTTTGGTCACATTCACCAAGAATTTCATTGCCAGAGAAATGGCGTGCATTATCTAGGGAGTCCCTCAACCTCAGTTCAATTTGAGCCAAATAGTCCGCACTTTTCCATAAAACAAGAAAATCCAGGATTTCGACTAATTAAGCTGTATCCTGATGGTAGTTGGCTAACTCAAATTGAGCGCGTAGCTTATAGTGAATATGTTTTAGATTTAGCAGCAACTGGGTATTAGGCAAACAATTCAGAATGCAGAAACTAAGAGAGACTAGCAGTGATAAGTTATGAGTTAAGAAAATTCTTCTAACTCAAAAGAATTGCCTCCAGCACCTTTGTTCGCTTTCCAACCCTAATCACTCTTTCACTCGCCACTAATTTCTCTTCACTCGTTTATTTTACACTTTGACTTCATCAGCAAAGTTGTTCCAACGAACAAAGTAAAATGGTCCAGCAACAGAACCCCAAACGTGCTCATCAGTGTCAGGATCTCGCCCTCGATCGAGGCTGATAAACCGTTCTTGATCAATTTCAAATTCGCTATCTAGATAAGTTTTCTTATCTTTACGTACTACAATACACCCCTTTCCTGGCTCAACACTGCCTTTAAAGCTGTTTCCTGTCCATTCGACAAGCATATTACAGCCTAGTAATTTTTCTAAATGCTCTGATGCGATCGCCTGCAGGCGTTGGGGTTCGCGAGATGCACCGTAAAATTGTTGTTCGTCTTTAACGAGATAATTCTCAATCATAATGCGCTCGCCTGCGTTGACCAACTTCAGTACTCGCACCCGATAAGGATTATTCAGCATATAATCGTATGCTTGTTCCACATAAAAGCTTACTCCGGAGAGGGTTTCTAGAGGGAGAGGACGCATACAAACGCGAATGTGTGCAAAAAAAGGAGGATTTTCAAAAGCTTGTTCTTGATTGCTGAAATCTGCTGCCATCCACCGCGCTAAAGTAGCGATATCTGTAGAATGAGTCATTTGATCGGTCTTGGATAACGATAACGTTGTTTGTAATACTCTTTTGAGTATTTTAAAACTCAAAGCTACCTATTTTTGTGGAGAAATTTTACTAAGTGACTCGTCAAGGAGTTAGTTGCTAGTGATTATTAGAAGAGTAAATTTTTAGATGAAGTGACTTGCTATTGCCATTGAGATATGCATGATTATGATATTTTGCTTCACAAGATGATTCAACAACGAGAGAAAGTTGTCGTTACTACTGCGATCGCGTTATGGCTATGTTGTAGTTCCATTGCATTAGCACAGCGCCAGGAATCGTCATCTAATGCTTCGCCAAATCCGTTAGAAATAACGACACCAGATCCACTGCTACCTAGACTAAATCAACCGTTGAGTCCTCAAGAACGTCAAAGTTTAGCAGCAGCTTTGGATCAACTCAACGTTCAAGCGCAAGCACAACTAGCAGCAGGAAATAGTATTGGTGCGTTTGAAATTTGGAACCGAGAACTAAGACTCAGGCGGGCTTTGGGTGCTTTAGCTGAAGTGCAAGCTTTGGGAAGAGTCGGGGCGATCGCATGGAGTGAGAATGAAACCACTCAAGTTCAGATTATTACCCGTAGACTCCAAGCAATTCAACAACAAGCACAATCGCAACCCACAGTAGATTTAACATTACTGCGATCGCTTGGTTATGCTTATCGACAAGTGCGATCGCCACAACAAGCAATAGAAGTCTATAATCAGATTCTTGCACTAGAGCGACAAGCGCAGAATACTGTTGCAGCAGACAATACTTTAAGAACAATTGCTGAATTACATCTTAGTTGGTTTGATTATTCACAAGCTGCTAAAAGTTATGAAGAGTTACGTAATTTAGCCAATACTCGCGGCGATGCCTTCGGCGGTTCGCGAAGCGACCATCGCGTCAGTGAAGTGACTTATTTGCAACAGCTAGCTTATATTTACGACCGTGCTAGACAATATCAACAAGCAATCACAGTTAAACAGCGCCTTGCAGATCTGTATCTCAATGAGGCTCAATTCACTCAAGTCCCAGCCTTGCGGCTAGCGATCGCATCTGACTATCAAGCGTTAGGTCAAATTCAGCAAGCATTTGAAAATTATCAAGAGGCTTATGCTTCTGCTTGGTCTTTGCAGCAGTATGCGCGTGCTGGAGATGCTTTACGGAGATTAATTGTACTTTATCGCAGCCAAGGTCAAGTTGCGGAAGCTTTACAAACAAGTCAAATTCTTTTGGAAGCAGACAACAAAGCTGCTAATTTTTACGGTTTGATGAACACTTACGACCAAATTGGACAAATTCATTTACAAAATGGCGATGAGAATGCAGCTCTTACTGCTTTTGAACAAGGACTTGCGATCGCCCAACAGTTACAATATCAACAACCTTACTTTACTCAACAGATTCAGCAGATTCAGCAGCAATTAGCGCAATAAAACTTAAAGCCATAGTACGGTGTCCAATAGTTAATTGAACAAATTAGCGCCATATAACTTAGCTCCTCTAAAGTCAGCTCCTGCTATAGTTGCACCGTCCATTTCCACTGTATACAATCTTGCATCTTGAAGATTAGCACCCGTCAAGTCAACTTCATTCATAGTTGCACCAGTCGCAAAAGCTTTGAAGAGATTAGCTTCTTGTAAATTCGCGCCTGTTAAATCTGCGCCTTCTAAGTTAGCATCAATCAGACTTGCTCCCTCTAAGTTGGCATTTCTTAAGTCAGCACCAATTAAGTGAGCGCCATTTAAATTTGCACCTGATAGATCGCATCCCATGCACTCCCTCGTTTCAATGAGTTGGCGTACGTGGGCTGGGTTTTCTGCTCTTACCGGAGCTGCTATGAATACAGTGCTCAGTAAAGCTGTAGTAGCAAAAATCTCCAGTTTCATTATCGTCTACCTCAAAAACAGGTTAAAAATCTTGTTGTTATAGATAGCATCCCTCAAATAAAACGCTTTGCCCTCCTACGTGTGGACGACGTAGAAGAAGGAGATTTTTAGAAGTCATGCTTAATTATTCGGACTAAGTTACCTACTACGGGTATATTTTTTTATAGTTTGGCAATCTCTCAAAAGTATGAATTAGCGAGCAAAAGCTCAATTATGGCAGGAAGGCGGCGTAAGATTATTTGTACAGTTAGCCTGCTGTTTATTTAGCATCTCAATAGACCTCATGCATAAATCACAGATGTCCTTCGACTGAAGTCGAGGCTAGTAAACGAAGTTTCAAGAGTTTTGAGTTTTGAAACTAAGCTAAAACTTCTTCAATTTATAATTCAGAACTTTGTGCAGCGGTAATGAGCGCCCACTCAAGAGTAAGCATTTTGAGGGAGTAATGCCTGCCTTACCCGTAGTTCACGGAGGTGAACTTTCTTTTGTTTAGCTGCGAATTTATGCACCAAGCATTCTTCATGGATAAAGTCAGGGAGTTAATGCGAATAATGCACTTTTTTGCACTTTATTGTTCAAAACAAGTTGATTAATGATTCCTAATATTACCTAGAGAGACTTGACATAGAGAAATCAATTACACAAAGATAACCAGAGATAGTGAATAATCACTAAGGAGCATCTTGCCCTAAGTATTACTTGTTTTACACTATTCCTATTTACTGTGATCAAGGCTTAATTAGCTACCAAGGAGTTAAATCTATGTGGTGTAGATGGAGCACAACGATCGCAGCTGTCACCTTCGGGGTAACAGCTGGCTTAGTTAGTTACGAAATGACTTCTGTTGCTCAGCAACGGTATTACTATACTCCAGGAGAATTTCGAGTTACGTTGCGAGGATTAGGATATGACATTCCAGAAGAGGGACCTTTAACTGATGAAGCTACTCGTAATGCAATTCGAGACTTTCAGCAAAGATATGGCTTACAAGCTGATGGTGTAGCAGGTCCACAGACACAGAGTACAGCGGCTGAGCTGATGAGAAATCTGCATGGAAGTTTAAACTTAGTTGTCAATCCTGTTCCTCCACTACCGCGAAACCAATTCTATACAACACTCACCGAATCAGCAGTCGAACAGTTCCAAGAGCAGGCTAACTTGGAAACAACTGGAACTGCCAATCTAGAAACTCGCATCAGACTCGACCAAGAAGCAAGAAGGATTCTCAGCGGCGAAGAACCAACACCAACAGCTACGCCATCCCCAACCCCATCCCCAACGGCATCTCCGTCTCCAACCCCAACACCAACAACTACCCCATCTCCAACACCGACACCAACGGAATCCCCAACACCATTCCCAACACCAACACCATCGCCAACCCCAACAGCTACCCCATCTCCAGTACCAACGGAATCTCCCTCACCTATACCGACAATTTCGCCCTCACCATCGCCAACTCCAACAGCTACACCATCTCCAAGCCCAACACTTTAAGCAAAGCTATATTTGAATCACTGGTTTACACTTACTCTGCTGGATCGGGTAATGGTCTTCCTTGAGGACTTGGTAAACTAGGACGGCGATCGCCATAGGGCATAGGGATGTACTGTACGCTAGGACGTCCGCCCTGTGGTTGGGGATACAATTCCATTAAGTTATAAATTGAACGGGGCAAACCTACTGTAATGGGTAGCCCCATTTCTGTTGCTTCTTCGACTGTTACAGGATAATCGTGGGTAACTCGCCCAGTGGTTAATGCGTCAATAATTTTTTCAACGTTTTCGGGTGCAATTTTTTGTTTTGGGATGTCGTCTTTTAATAATGTGCGGACAAAGCGCTGGACTTGCGCGATCGCTTTGCGCGATAAATCTGCCATGATTAGCGTTTGATCGTCTATATCACCAATTGGTTTATCTTCTACTACCTTAATAATGCTTGCTGCTGGAAAGTTACCCAACTGCGGATCGACAGGTCCCAAAACCGCATTGGCATCCATGATAATTTCATCAGATGCTAGCGCTAACATCGTACCGCCACTCATGGCATAGTGGGGAATGAAGACAGTTACTTTGGCAGGGTGCCGAATCAACGCTCTAGCTATTTGCTCAGTTGCTAAAACTAATCCACCAGGAGTGTGTAAAATCAAATCGATTGGGACATTCGGTGGAGTCAGACGAATTGCTCGTAGTACTTGTTCTGAATCTTCAATACTGATGTAACGCGAGATCGGAATTCCCAGTAAGCTCAGCGATTCTTGCCGATGAATGAGTAAGATAATTCTACTATTACGCCCACGCTCAAATTCTTGTAATGCGCGGATGCGACGGGCTTCCATTTGACGGCGTTGCCATACAGGTTGCAACGAAGAAAGAAAAAGGAAAACCCAGAACAAGTCAAAGAAACTAAAGTTCATAGAAGTATTAGCTAATGAAATACAATCCTCTGTACTTGTTTCAATTTACTAGAAACAGAACAGTTTCAAATGAAGAGAAACTGAAGTCTATCCACAGAGTTAGAAACGTCGTATAAGGCAATACAAACAATGAGCTTGTTGGGCTTCAAACCCATTCGCAAAGCTCTTGGGTTGAGTAAGCGTGATAAAATCTGCTACACCATTCAGCAGACGCCCTACGACTGAAGTCAGGGCTATCCAGGTAAAGTGTACCTTCGTACACTAAAATAAGATTTTTGAGTAAGGCATGCCTTACCGGTAGTTTATGGTGTGCGAATTCATTCGCAATTCTCTTCACGCAGGAGGTTTAATAATTTTTTAGGTAGACCAGACAAAGAGCAAACTCATACTAGAGCAGTTTTTGAATTTTCTTACACGAGATCTCGAAAAGCATCCTCAGCTCTTACAAGCGATTAGCTCTGATTTAGCAAGCCGCATTCAATCCTTGGTTGCTGAAGTTGAGTTCGATCTAGATGCACCATCTGACGAGGATGAATAAGTGTGTCTGTAAATCAGCCGTTAGCGATTAATGGGTGAAATAACAGCATGAAAGTATTGGTTACGGGAAGCGAGGGAATGATTGGAGCAGTCGTCATGCAAGTTTTACAGGATGACGGGAATAAAGTCGTTGGGTTTGACATCGTAAACAGCCAAGACATTCTCAAACCGGATCAACTTCAAATTGCTATTCAAGGATGCGACGCAGTTGTTCATTTAGCAGCATCGCTTGGTTTTGCAGAAGATACGGCGAATGACATTATGACTGTCAATCTTCTCGGCACATGGCATGTTCTCACAGCGGCGGCAAAAGCAAAAGTCAAACGTGTGGTGTTTTTCAGCAGCGTTGATGCGTTGGGCGTATTCAAAGGTGAAAGAAAGCCCGATTATTTGCCACTGGACGATAATCATTTGTGCTATCCAGCAACTCCTTACGCAATCTCTAAACGACTTAGTGAAGAAATGTGTCGGTTTTGGAGGGACAGCACTGGCATTCCAACTATTTGTCTCAGACCGCCTGGCGTTTTTGACGCAGCAACTTATGATTTCATTATTTCCAACCGGAACGCCAATCCTGATTTCGAGTGGAATCCGTTTTGGGAATATGGCGCATTTCTTGATGTGCGTGATGCAGCAGAAGCGGCAAAGTGCGCATTATCTTGTTCTTTTTCCGGTCATGTTACTTTGTTACTGTGTGCAGACGACATTTCTTCAGCCTCTCGCACCAGTCGTGAAATGGCTCAATCACTTCATCCTGATGTTGAATGGCGCGGCGGAAAGGAATACGATCAACAACCTTACAAGGCTTTGATAAATACTCATCGTGCCAAAGAAGTTTTAAATTGG
Organism: Gloeocapsopsis sp. IPPAS B-1203; assembly: GCF_002749975.1. Classification (NCBI taxonomy): domain Bacteria; kingdom Bacillati; phylum Cyanobacteriota; class Cyanophyceae; order Chroococcidiopsidales; family Chroococcidiopsidaceae; genus Gloeocapsopsis; species Gloeocapsopsis sp. IPPAS B-1203. The sequence goes on from NZ_PEIG01000005.1 coordinate 379,206, forward strand.
ATACCGCGCTACAAGTGGCGACCGTAAGACACTAACACCAGCCTAACAACGTGCTTTGTTCTTTAAGCATCTTTTGGGCAATCTCAGAAATCAAGATCGCCCAGTTTCTTTATTATGGAACTGATATTAATTTAGCTACGCGCAATACCTTCTTGACGGGCGGCGCGTTGTACGGCATTAGCTACTGCTGTTGCAACTCGTCGGTCAAACACCGAAGGAATAATATGTTCGCGGTGAAGTTCTGCGGGTGATACAAGTTCTGCGATCGCATACGCTGCTTCTAAGTACATTGTGGTTGTAATTGTTGCTGCTCGACAATCTAACGCACCACGAAATACACCAGGAAAAGCGAGAACATTATTAATTTGATTGGGGTAGTCACTTCGTCCTGTTGCCATTACAGCGACATCATTTGTCACTAATTCTGGTTGAATTTCAGGAATAGGATTTGCCATTGCAAACACAATCGGATCGTGTGCCATTGAACGTACCATTTCTGGTGTGACGACACCTGGGGCACTGACACCGATGAAAACATCTGCATCTTTGAGTGCATCAGCCAATGAACCACTTTGTTCTACAGCAAATTCGCGCTTTTGTTCAGTCAGATCAGCGCGTTGTAGAGAAAGAACACCTTTAGAGTCACACATCAAGATGGTTTCTGCTCCAGCTTTACGCAATAATCGCGCGATCGCAACTCCCGCCGCCCCTGCACCGTTAATCACGATGCGGATTTTATTCATTGATTTGTCTATTAACTTCAGCGAATTTACCAACGCCGCTAAAGTGACAATTGCGGTTCCATGCTGGTCATCATGAAATATGGGAATATCTAATTCTTGGCGCAGTCTACTTTCAATTTCAAAACAACGCGGTGCGGCAATATCTTCTAAATTAACTCCCCCAAATACAGGCGCAATCTGTTTAACTGTTTCTACAATCGTATCGGTGTCTTGACTTGTCAAACAAATCGGAAACGCATCTAGTCCGGCAAATTCTTTAAACAGCATTGCTTTACCTTCCATCACTGGTAAAGCTGCGGCTGGACCTAGATTTCCTAGCCCTAAAACCGCGCTACCGTCTGTAACAATGGCTACAGTATTTTGCTTAATTGTTAATTGATAAACTTGTTCAGGATCTTGGGCGATCGCAGTACAAATACGTCCTACTCCTGGCGTGTATGCCATTGCCAAGTCGGACACACTTTTTAAAGCAATTTTGCTTGTAATACTAATTTTACCACCACGATGCAAGTTGAATGTGCGATCGTAAACATCCATTACCTTGATATCTGGTAAGACTTTCACGGCTTGGACGATTGTTTCGGCGTGTTCGGTACTTGCCGCATCAACAGTGATATCGCGGATAGAAATGTGACGAGTTTGTTCAATTAAATCAATTTGACCGAGATTACCACCACAGTTAGCGATCGCGTGTGTCACACTCGCCAACATACCCACACGATTGGGAATTTGCAACCGCAGCGTCAAACTAAAGCTCGAATTTGGAGTTAGGTTTACCATGTGCCCTGTACGCGATCTGTGTAAATCAACTGGTATAGCCCAGTTCACCTTAAGTTGCCATATCTTAGCAATCTAAATAGTATGATTTAATTCAACTCTGTGGAAAATGATTTGGTAAGCTTGGCGAATGAATTCGCAGCTCAACAAACAAAGTCCACGGAGGTGGACTTAGTGGTAAAAGCCTTGTTTTAGTGTACGAAGGTACACTTCGCTTGTGTAGCCCCGACTTCAGTCGGAGAGCTTAGTTGAATTTTTGTTTAAATTTAGACCATTTCTGCTAGTTGATTATTTAAGGCTGTGAGATCGATTTCGTAACATTCAAACAGATTAGTTAGAGTAGTCTTATCTGTTTCAGTCAAATGGACTAAAGTCCAGCATTTAAGTTACAAGTTTGGCTAACTATAATCTCTAGTATTAAAAACGCAATCATGAGAGTAGCGTGCACTGCGTTTGGCATAAAGAAGCTAAACATTTTATTGTTGAATATTAATATAAGCTACCCAATTAGATTTCTTATTAGAGAATAGGTTTAAAGAGCATAAAATAATAAGATTTTTCTTTGCACGACTATAGGCTCAGTAAACGCGTTAGAGCTGACTATTAAGTTCTTGTAGTGTAGTTGCTGAAGTGATTACCGCAGATCAACTTAGCCTGGAGCCGGACAAATAGCAAGATCCTCTTTTGGGACTTAGCGGACATCAGGGTGTGTCACTTGTACCCAGTAGACAAATGGAAAGGAGGATGCGCATGAATATTCAGAGCAATCAAGCCGCCCTCGATGAGCTTCGTAAGAATTTTGAGGGGGAGATAGTTGTTCCTAATGACCCTACCTACGATGAGGCTCGGACGATCTTCAACGCAATGATTGATAAGCGTCCCAACGTGATTGCACAATGCGCCACTGTAGATGATGTTGTGCATGCAGTGCAGTTTGGACGTAACCTCGGTCTTGAAATTGCAGTCCGCTGTGGCGGGCACGGTGTTGCTGGCAAAGCGCTCATAGACAACGGTCTGGTGATCGACCTACGACGGATGAATGGTGTATCTGTAGATCCAGATGCCCGCACGGTTGCGGTTGCTGGAGGTGCTACTATGAGCCATCTTGATCGTGCTACACAACCGTACGGTCTCGCTACTACTGGAGGTCGAGTATCGACTACTGGGATTGGTGGATACACCTTAGGAGGTGGTGACGGCTGGCTTGCTCGTAAAATGGGTCTTGCCTGCGATAATCTCCTATCTGTGGAGCTAGTAACGGCTGAAGGTGGTGTGGTCTATGCCAGCGAGGAAAAGAACCCTGAGCTGTTTTGGGCACTGCATGGTGGGGGCGGTAACTTTGGGGTAGTCACCTCATTTACCTTTCGCTTGCATGAACTGCCACTGGTGACAGCAGCACTGCTACTGTGGCGTTCCGAGGCAGGATCTGACGTTCTGCGTGCTTACCGTGAGTTTATGACATCAGCACCGAATGAGGTTGGTGGTGGTGCGCTGTACGTGACTGGACCAACTGAGGATTTTGTACCCAAGCATCTCGTTGGCAGGCTAATGTTTGTGATACTCATAGTTTACGCCGGAGTAGAAACTGAGGCACGCGAAATTACTGCGCCGCTGTTTGCTCTGGGACATGAGGGAGAATTCATTGGAGAGATGCCGTATGCCGAACTGCAGTGCATGCTAGATGACCCACCAGGCTACCGGAACTACTGGTCAGCTGAGTATTTAGACGCTTTTCCAGATGACGCTGTTGATCGCTTCTGCGATCGAGCAAATGACATGATTGTGCCTTCTCCATCCCAGCAAGTCCTTATTCCGCAGGGTGGTATGATTGCACGTGGACTGTCTGACTATCCGATTCCGTGGCGGCAGGCTCCTTGGTGCGTTCATCCTTTTGGCCTCTGGGAAAACCCTGCTGATGACGAACGCGGTAGGCAATGGGTTCATGATATCCGCGCTGATTTCAACCCGTGGGCGAGTGGCGCTGTGTACCTCAATTTCATTGGGGACGAGGGTAGAGACCGCGTCGTAGCGGGCTTTGGACTGGAGAACTATCAGAAACTTGCCAAAGTAAAAGCTCAGTACGATCCTGACAATATCTTCCACTTGAATCACAATATTAAACCCATGTAGTTGAGTCAGCTGAGATAGGAGATGTCAGCCAGTTTTGAGCAAACTTTTTCTTACTCAACTTTGTCTCGCTTTTGTCGTGTAATAATGGTGCTGGCGATTTTGAATGTTTTGTTTAAGCTAAGGTCAAACTTACCAAATTCAAATCTATTCAGCACCTAAGAACTAAAATAAAGCTTGGCGATCGCCTCTTTTTTAGTAAGTGGCATAACTTAAGTTACTTTCTTCACCGCTTACTAGGAACAACATACCGCATTCCACCCTTACTGTTAACTGTATCTCCTTTATAGCGGGGAATGATATGAATACTGGTATGCATCATATTTTGCCCTGCTTCTCGATTAATATTGATGCCTACATTAAAACCGTCAGGAGTAAATTCTTTGCTAAGTATTTCTTGCACTTTATTTACCATTAGCCAGCAAGCTGCTTGTTCTTTAAATGGTAGCTGAAAGTAGTTACTGACATGGCGTTTGGGAATAACTAAAGCATGACCTTTGCTTGCAGGATAGCCGTCGAATATAGCATAAGCTGTTGCGGATTCAGTAAGCAAGCTAAGCTTTCTGGGTGGATTGCAAAATAAGCAATTGCTAGCTGTTTTTCTTTGATCGTTATAATGCGAGTATTCGTATATTTCACAATAATCATCTAGATTAACTGATTGGAAGGGAAGTTTGACAATGCATTGATATGTTTGTTGCTTATGAACATAATGTTCTCGAAAGCCTTCCTTTTTTAGATCTCTTCTAACAGAATAATAAGCTTTTCCCCCTGGTTTTAATAAGTGGGAAACTTCCATAAGAATGTTTGCTTGTTCTTCAGGAAACAAAACATTTAAGACATAAAAACAAAGGATTGTATCAAATTTGTTTTGAGGGTAATGTGGAAAATAATAAGGATCGTAGCCTGTAATATCAAAACTCTTTTGTCGCAATAGCTTAACATCATTACCAAAACCACAACCAAAATCTAAAATTTTACCTTTGAGTAAATTATTGTTTAATAAAAACTTAGCAGGAAATGATAGATGAGTTCTTTCTATGGCTGTAAGATGGCTAAATTTGTTTTGTTGCTTCATGAAATTAGAGACGGGCAGGCAGGATGCTTACCCCAGATTACATTTAGTATTTAATTTTGCTTATTAGTGAAGTATCAAATTAATAGTAATTTCCTGAAACGACTGAAACCAACCGCAAAATTACTGACTATAGACTACGCACAATCTCAGTAAAAATACCATCAAATTTCTATTCTTACACTGGTAATCCTTCAAGCTGACCTGCACCAGAAATCACCTGACCGATCGCATCTGCCTTTATATCATGTGAGTTAAACCAAGCGATCGCTCGATCGACTTGAGTGGGTGGTACTAGCACAACAAAGCCAATACCCATATTAAAAGTATTAAACATTGCTGTGGAATTTACTGATCCTGCTGCGGCTAGCCATTGAAAGACTGGTGGAATGACCCAGCTATTGGAATCGATTTGGATTGATTGATTCTCACCTAAGCAACGCGGCAGATTTTCTGGTAAACCACCACCAGTAATATGTGCCATTCCGTGAATTTCTAATCCAGCTTTGAGTGCTTCGAGTACAGGTTTTACGTAAATTCGCGTAGGAGTTAAGAAAATTTCGCCTAAAGTTTTACCGTCAAGAGTGGCTGGGCGATCGCTCCAAGTATACCCGCACTCATCCACAATCTTGCGCACTAAACTAAAACCATTGCTGTGAACACCATCACTTGCTAAACCAATTGCCACATCTCTCACTTGCACTTGAGAACCGTTGAGCATTTGGCTTTTTTCTACAATTCCGACACAGAATCCTGCTAGATCGTACTCACCAGTTTGATAAAAACCTGGCATTTCTGCGGTTTCACCTCCTAGCAATGCACAACCTGCGATTTGACATCCACGACTAATTCCTGCAACTACTTGCACTAATTGTGCTTGATTTAACTTTCCTGTGGCTACGTAATCTAGAAAAAACAACGGTTCTGCACCCACAGTAAGAACATCATTAACGCACATGGCAACTAAATCAATTCCGACTGTGTGGTGATGATTAAGTATAAAAGCCAACTTTAGCTTCGTACCTACACCGTCAGTACCAGAAACTAAGACTGGTTCTTTAAAACCTCCTGGCAAGGCAAAACAGCCACTAAAGCCACCAAAACCCCCTATCACTTCGGGACGATGGGTGCTTTGCACGAGATTGCGGATTTGGTTAACGAAGGCTCTACCAGCCTCTACATCCACACCTGCTGCACGATAATCCATGCCAAGATACCTACAATTTTGCGATCGCTGTCGGATGTATTTTACTCTTCACAGGGGTGAGGAGTGAGGGATGAGGGGCGAGAAAATTTTTAAGCAATCAAATTATGAAAAATTATCATTTTATGGGGTATTTACCCATTACTATTACGGCTTCTTATATGTTAATAAGTCAAAATTGTTACAAAATGTAAACTTTTGTAACGTTTCCAAGTTAAATGCCAAGTTGGGGAACGTAGTGATAGACAGGGTTTGTGTTGTAAAACACGTTTCTTAATTTGACTTAAAAATTGAGTTTTGTGTTGGATCACTGATCCCCAATCCAAAGAGTTCATGGTAGTCTGTTGCAGTTGTGAAACAGAAGTGAAAACGTAACGAGTTTGAGTTATTGGAGTTTTTATCTCCTTGTGACCAATCTCAGATCAAAAGTGCAATTTTTATAGCGAGCGCATGAATAAAAAACTTTTGTGGACTACTGCCGCCTTACTAGCTACTGCTATAGGCATTCCTCCCAGCTACGCGGAATCAACATCAACCATTGAACCGTCAGCGGTGAACGAATCGGCAACTCCCATATCAACACCAAGGGCTACTAATGCCGTAAAAGTGGGTGAGTATCAGTCCCCAACAAGACAATCAAACTCGGTAGTTGCTCGGATTCAGCCGCATCAACTAGCAGAACGTCAAGCAGCAACAATCTACGTTAAAAATATTCCCGTTTTAACTTTTCTTGATAGCGATGTGGTAAGTAGCGCCAACGCTAACCCACGGATAAAAATTGCAACAAATGCAAACCAAGCAGATTTGAGTAAAGCTGACACACCAGAAGCTGACAGTGCTGTGCGGCGGGCAACCAAAGTTGCAGCAAAAATTAATCAACTACATTTGAACGGCGTAGACGCTAGCAAGATTACAGCCAAATGGAAAGCAAATGCAGCACCAGATCAAGGCGATCGCTATGCCATAAATCTCAATAACGAAGAACTCGTTGAGATTAATTCTCTAACTCGACTTCCCGATCAAACACACGATTTGAGTGAAGATGCCTTACAAGCAACAAATCGCTTGCGGAGATTACTCGGTAACGCACCTCCACTGCAAGAAGTTGCCGATAAACCTGTACCAAAGCCAGTCGCTGTTGCACCACAAACAAGCGTGTCAAAGCAAACTAAGCAGAATGCAGGAGCAATCCTCAGTGGCATAGCTTCTTGGTATGGTCCTGGCTTTCATGGCAATCGCAGTGCCAGTGGTGAAAGGTTCAATCAAAATGCCATGACAGCTGCCCATCGTAGTTTGCCTTTTGGTACAAAAGTGCGAGTCACGAATAAAAGAAATGGTCGGTCTGTGATTGTCCGCATTAACGATCGCGGTCCGTTCACTGGAGGGAGAATTATTGATCTTTCTGCTGCTGCAGCGCGTGTTTTAGGAGTACTCAACTCAGGTACTGCACCTGTGCAGGTAGAGGTACTCGGTAAGTAATTAAGAAGTCAGAGGTTAGGGGTTCAAGAAAGTTGACGAGAATAACAATTCATGAACCCAATCTTTGACCTCCAACTTGCAATCTCTGCTCTCACCCTGGGAATTAGCGATAAACTAACGAGTGGGTAAGAGAAACAAACGGGAGTTTTTGGTGCGCCTGTTTACAACAACTGCGGCATTACGTTGTTACCTAGATTGCCGCTTGGCAAATAACCATCTGACGCCAGAGGAACTCAAGGGTAGATGTTCTTCATCCCAATCAGTTGGTTTGGTTCCTACAATGGGAGCCTTGCACGCAGGTCATTTGAGTCTAATTGAGCGAGCAAGACAAGAAAATGAGACAGTCGTTGTCAGCATTTTTGTTAACCCACTGCAATTTGGACCAAATGAAGATTATCAAAGTTACCCTCGCACACTTGAGCGCGATCGCCAGTTGTGTGCGGAAGTAGGAGTAGATGTCTTATTTGTTCCTACTCCAGAAGAAATGGGAATAGAGAAGCCCTCAATCACTCAAGTGATACCCCCAATAGAAATGACCTCAGTTTTGTGTGGGCGATCGCGTCTTGGTCATTTTCAAGGTGTCGCCACAATTGTCATTAAACTACTGAATGTTGTACAACCCGATCGCGCCTACTTTGGGCAAAAAGACGGTCAGCAACTCGCTATTGTGCGCCGAGTAGTTAACGATTTAAATATTCCAGTTGAAATTATTGGTTGTCCGATTGTCCGCGAAGCGTCTGGGCTAGCGATGAGTTCTCGCAATCAATATTTAACACCTACTCAAAGGCAAGAAGCTGAGGTTTTGTATTGTAGTTTACAACAAGCAAAGCAAGCTTTTGATAAAGGTGAGTACTTTAGCGAACTATTAATTGAAACTGTAAAAAAAGAAGTTGCAACCGCGAGTGCTGTTACCCTGGAATATGTTGAATTAGTGCATCCGCTGACATTGATGCCGTTGGAGAAAGTAGAGGAATCAGGAATGCTAGCGATCGCAGCGCAAGTTGGTGCAGCGCGGTTAATTGATAATGTGATTTTGCAAAATCGTCAGCCCATCATTGCGATTGATGGTCCAGCAGGTGCAGGTAAATCTACAGTGGCACGTCAAGTTGCCGCTAACTTGGGGCTATTGTATCTCGATAGCGGTGCAATGTATCGTGCCTTGACTTGGTTGGTGCTACAGTTAGGAATCTCTTTTGAAGATCGCTGTGCGATCGCTGAGTTAGCAAGTTGCAGTCAAATTCAGCTTATGCCCGAAGTTGATCCCGAATCACCACAGCGTGTTTGGATTAACGAACAAGAAGTGACTCAAGCAATTCGCACGATCGAGGTGACATCTCAAGTATCGGCGATCGCTGCACAGCCTGCAGTGCGTAAAGCATTAGTACAAAAACAACAAGCCTTTGGTAAACAAGGAGGTTTGGTTGCTGAAGGACGTGATATTGGGACTCAAGTTTTTCCTGATGCAGATCTTAAAATATTCTTAACTGCTTCGGTACAAGAGCGAGCCAAACGGCGCCAACAAGACTTTGAACAAGGTCAACAGAACATCAGCTTGACACAACTTGAAAAAGATATTGCCGAACGCGATAGAAAAGACAGTACGCGTGAAGTTTCTCCTCTGCAAAAAGCCGCAGATGCAATAGAGATCCAAACTGATGGTAAAAAGGTTGCAGAGGTGATCGCCGAAATTATTAGTCACTACCATCAACGATTATCGCGACAGTAAAACGAATTAGTTCTTCAACATTGTTTACTTAATTTAGTGAAGCTGCAAGCGATCGCTTTACTTTAATCTGTCATAGGTTAATTAACCTCTATTACCAAGTCACCCCTGAGAAATACTGCATATGAGTGGAATTTGGCACGATTTAATCTTTTTTTAACTTAATCAAACATTAATTTTTATGTCACGTCATTTTTCAATATCAATCTAATGAATGCTACGGATAGGTGCCCAAACTTCTACAATAGATACTTTGTTGGCAAGCACTTATGTGAGGATTTCACACAATGGCATTTGAACTTTCATCCTTACCATACAATTACGACGCGTTAGAGCCATATATTGACGCTCAAACGATGCAGTTGCACCATGATATGCACCATCAAACTTATGTCAATAACCTCAACGCTGCAATAGAAAAACACGCAGAACTTCAAAGTAAAAGCTTAGAAGATCTCGTTCGCGAACTCAACAGCATTCCAGATGACGTGCGCAGTGCAGTACGCAATAGTGGTGGCGGTCATGTAAACCACACAATGTTCTGGGAAATCATGGGACCAAATGCTGGTGGCGAGCCTACTGGTGCAGTTGGAGAAGCTATTAAAGACACCTTTGGTGATTTTGAAACTTTCAAACAACGGTTCAATGATGCTGGAACCAAGCAATTTGGCAGCGGTTGGGTATGGCTCGTTCGTAGCCCTGACGGTAAGTTAGAAGTGATGAGTACTCCTAATCAAGACAGCCCGATTACTCAAGGTTACTTCCCCATTATGGGAAATGATGTTTGGGAACACGCTTACTATCTCAAATACCAAAACCGCCGTGCTGAATATCTCAAGCAGTGGTGGAACGTCGTTAACTGGGATGAAATCAATAAGCGATTTGAGATGTCAACTCGCTAGTTAACTGATGTAATTAGCTTTACTGAAAACAGTCACGATTGAGTCGTGGCTGTTTATTATTTACATTAGTTCGATGCCCAAATTGATAAATTGACTAAGCTAAAATTCAGAGCAAGGCTGCTGGCTGTTTTTAGTTATGAGCGCTTAGTTAGAGATCGCGCGTTGTGCTTTGCATTTTATTCCATCTGAAATGAACGAAACTGCCTTCGACCGATTTTGGGAATTATTGGGATAGGTGCTTGCTCTTAACTCGGAAGCATTTGAGCAAATCAACACTCTACCTTATGGCTCAACAGTAGCATTAGTTGTTGTTCTAGCTGCTAGTTTATCTCAAGTCGTTGCTCAAAGCGTTATTCTATTTGTCAATCGCGTTACACCAGTTCGCTTTGTTTTCACCCTGCTGATTGGAATAGTATTGTTTGCATTCGGCTACTTGTTTCTGGTTCTAAGTACCTGGCTCATCAGTTTTGCTCCTTTTAGTGTCGTAGCACGCACTTTAGGATTTAGCTACGCACCGCTTATTTTTAGCGTTTTCGGGGCAATGCCGTACCTGGGAGAACCGATCTTATCAGTGTTATCGCTGTGGCAATTGTTAGCAATGGTTGTCGGCTTTGCTGCGGCTAGCGATACTAATGTTTGGCAGGCATTTGGAACTGTAGCATTGGGATGGTTTACGCTTTGGCTGATGCAACGCACGATTGGACAGCCTATTGCCCAGTTTGGTTATTGGGTTGCTTGCCAGGTAGCAGGTGTAGAGCTAGTCACTAAGCGCGAACGGCTGCCAGCAATTTTGCAAAAAAGACTACGTTCTTTTGCCACTAATTTAACAGCAGTTAACACAACGATAAATGCCGTCACATTCTCCTCCATGCAAGAGGAAATTACCTCTGTAAGGGCGCGATCGCAATACCCCACCTCAAATAATTCTCCAAGCAATGCAGCACTTGCTGCTCAGACTGATGCAATAGATCGACGCCGTTTTCAGTTTAGTAAAATCCTTAGACAATTACCCAACATACTTGTTCTAACTGGCGCAACTTTTGCTGCGGTCGTCCTACTTTCACCGATTCGCTACTGGTGGTTCGCTTGGTATGGAAATTTGGGCGGTATCTTCAAACTAGCGTTTGATTTAGTGTGGATCGGCGTTATTGCCTTTGTCGCTAGCGATCGCCTTTGGATCAAGCATTTATCAGCTAGAAATTATGGCGGCTCGCTATCGTATCGGTGACGGGACAGGAGGTACTTTTGTAGGACCAGCCAATAACTGCACCCAAGATGCTAATCAAGCTTTATATGCTGCACTGAGGCAAATAGCTCAAGCAATTCGTTCTCATCCGAACGTTGAGGAATGGAAAAAACAAAATCCAGAACAGTTGCACAGATTAGAGCAGCTAGAACAGTTGAGTCTTGATTTGAAACGTTTGCTCTTACCTTGGGGAACAGCACGAGCAGACTGGAAAAATCAAGCTGAGGTATTAGGTAGCACACTAGAAGATAACCCAGTGCAAAACTTAGTACGTAGTTTACTCAGTTGGCGCACTATTTTACCTCGTTTGACTAGCAATGAGGTGACTCAAGCTTTTCTTAGACAGGGTGGTTCAGCGTGGGTGTTGCGAACTAATCAGCTTGGTGGAGTAGATCCTGATATCGAGCCTATTGCTCCGATAACGCTGTAGTTAAATCTCTAATGCAACACATAGGCGATCTTGATTATTCATCCAGCCAGCTAAACAGTCCCAGTGCAATCACACTGCCAACAAAGTGAGCGCCAATCAGATTGACGTTTGCTAACACCACAAAAATATCCAAAGGACGAATAGAATTTGTCGAGGTATAAGCTGCCACTCCTTGAGGTAGTGCTAGAGCTTTCGCTGCTACGGCAGTGATCGTCACTTCAGATGCTAAAAAAGCTAACAGTAGACCAATCAAACTAACAATTAATCCAGTGTTTAATAATTGAAGTACTTCCTCTTTTTTTGGATGTAATTGCCGATTAGGTGACTGTAAAGTTCTGTCTAAACGCCGATAACGAAAAGACAAATAGAGCCTAAAGCACAGCACTAAAATGCCAGTAATCCCTAAAAAGACGCCAAACGCCATGACTGGATTTGTCGTTGCTTGAACAGTAGTATTACGGCTAAATATAGCCAATAATAAAGCCAAGCTAGAAACAGTACCTAGCCCTAACTGGACCCAGAAGCTAACGCGCCTAACTACGCGAAAAGTAGCTGCAAATCGTTGTTTAGTCGGTGCAGGTAAGTAGAAATTCAAGTTATTCGACATTGCGTTCTTCTTAAACTTAATAAACTATCTTTTGATTTTGATTAGATTTTATAAATATATGTTTTACTAACTGCTAATACAGCGCATCCTGTTTAAGTATCAAACATTAATCTAAGTCAAACTAACCCTTGGAAGGATGTAGCGAGTAGATGTTTTCTACTATATGTATTAGTCAATTTAGACAAATCAACTATAAACAACATGGTTCTTTACATGGCTTAGCATCGCTATTGGGCTTACGATTAGTTCGGTCGCAGTGTCAGCCCAGTTCAGAAGAATTCGAGCAGAATGGTTCAGGCGCGATATCACTAGAAGAACTAGGCAAACAGCCTATCAGGTTTCAACTTGAGGTTCCATTCACGGTACTGGTGATTTGGTTGTTCCCTATGACTAAGCTGTTTGGTTAAACGGGAGTTGACAAAGCTAAGAGTACCCAGAGACATTATATAAACAGTAGTCTGATTAATCTCTCAAAATTGACGAAACATTCTTCACCTCAGTACTAAGTTGGCATGACCTGATTAGTTATATGCCTATCAAGCTCTGCTTTCCGGCTGTAGAAGGTTGGGAGTAGCAAATTGTGACGGGATGTGACCCTAAAAAACTGATCCGTTTTACTTTGGTTTGCGCTGCTGCACAAAAAATAGGGCAACAAGAATTAGCTCATCGCGCGATCGCACTTGCTGAAACTCAGTTAATTGAGGATGGATTTCCTGAATACTATGATGGCAAACAGGGGCGCTTAATTGGTAAAGAAGCGAGAATTATACCAAGCTTGGACGATCGCCAGATTGCTGAGTGCAAAAGAGAGCGTGGCAAACTTAAAACACGTTGAGTTACTGAGTTTTGAGGAGGAAATTGAGGGTTCTAGTTGTGACTTATCGTCAGGGCGAGAATTTCCCGACCTCGATGATACCAACATGGTAAGTTAAAGGTTGAGTGTCTAATTAGAATTAGTCAAATGCATTAACACCTACGCTACGCTCAAAAATCCAAGGATGTTTTAACCCAAACGCTAGTAAAGATTAGTAAAAATCTACTGGATAAAGGGACTTAAATTAAACACAAGGAGATTTGAATGAGAACTACAGACCCTGAAGTGAGGGATAGAGAACGCACTGGTAGCTCAGGAATCGGTATCGTAGTTGGGATCTTATTGGTAATTATCGGGCTAGCTGCTATTGCTCGACCTGTTTATGCAACCATTGCTTCGACAATAGCATTTGGCTGGATATTCATTTTCGCTGGAATTGCTCAGTTTATCTATGCTTTTGGATCGCGAGGAGCAGGTCAGTTTGTCTGGATGCTGCTGAGTATCTTCTATTTTGGGGCTGGGATTGTTGTTTTAACGAATATCCTTTCAGGAGCGATCGCCCTGACACTCATACTAGGAATCACCATCTTTGTTCAAGGTGTGTTGCAAGTGCTGCTTGCATTTGATCTGCGTCCTGTTCGCAATTGGGGCTGGGTATTATTTAGCGGCATTCTAGGAGTTATTTTAGGTATCCTCATTTGGTCTGAATGGCCATTCAACGCAGATTGGATGCTCGGACTTTTTATTGGAATTACCCTTTTATTTAATGGTATTTGGATGCTGATCTTATCTTCATTACCGCGGGCTACTTAGCCTTGAATAGTGTCTGATCGCAGGTAAGATTTTGCTAGGAGAAACGTTTAAAGTTGTGTTTAAGGAGCGTTTAAATGCTTGGCTTTTTAATTTCAGTCGTCGTCATCGCGATTAGTTTATTAATCATCTCAAAACTACCTCTAGGTGTTGAGGTTGATAATGCTTGGATTGCTTTGATTGCTGGGGCAATTATTGGTGCGTTCAATGGCATCTGGGCGTTGTTACCTGGCTGGTTTAGAACGGCAAATGCCCTTTTAAGTCTGGGGTTAATTCCCTTAATCGGCAGTATCATTGTGTTTGGTCTGGCAGCCTGGTTAGTTGAGGGATTTCGCTTGAGATGGGGCATTGGCAGTGCAATTTTAGGCGCGATCGCACTCAGCATTGTTAACTCTATTCTCTTTTTTATCCTGCGCCAAACGGGCTTGGTTGCAGTTTAACTTAAGTCATGCATGAGTATATTGCGTTGCAAAGGGCACTGCTGTGTGGTTGTGTCCTTATTAAAGAAGTCAGATAAAGTTTAGATTTGCGTGTTTGATGTTGTCTGAATTTAGAGAAGTGATATACCCTCTGGTTCTGGCGATCGCAAAGCGTAACATTCACAATAGGATAAAATTAACCCGCACTGCTGTTTTTTTATGAATAGTCAAGAGCTAGCACAGTACTTGGAAGCAACAAACAGTATTTCCAAGCCTTGGTTGTTGATCCAGTTACGCTTGCAGAAACTTCAAGAACGCCGCGCTACAACTTCGCCAGAAGAATACGCCCAGGAATTGACAGACATACACCAAGATTTGATGAATTTGGGAGAATGGTGGCAGGGAATTGAAAATGAGGTGTTTTAGCAAAACACAAAAACTAGTCGCCAGATGTTAAGAAGTAAACAAAAAGTATTGATTTAAGAGTGAGATAGTTTAAAAGATAATGAATTTGACTAAATCAGTGTTGGCTAGATATTAAATCTGAAAAATATGCAGACGACACTAGCTTTACAAAGCGGTGGTTCCAAAATTTAATCCTAAAATTGTCTCAGCCTCTAGTTTAAAAAATTTCTCCTGGCAATAATTTACTAATATGCCTAGAACAAAAAAAACTGAAACTGAAATTAATCTTAAAGATCCACAATACTACTTCAATCGCGAATTGAGCTGGCTAGAGTTTAATCATCGAGTACTACATGAAGCTTGCGATCCGCGTACTCCATTGCTAGAAAGACTCAAGTTTTTGGCAATTTTTAGTTCTAATTTAGATGAATTTTTTATGGTACGTATTGCTGCATTAAAAGAACAAGTTGCAGCAAAAGTATCTAAGTTGACTCCTGACGGTCGGACACCACAAGAACAGTTAGAAGCAATTAGTCAACGACTTCGTCCTTTAGTAACTCAACAACACCAACACTTTGAGCAAGTGATTCGCCCTACCTTGGCAAAAGAGGGCATTCATATTCTTGACTATATTGATTTAAATCAAGAACAACGGACTTATTTACAAAATTACTTTGAAGAACAAATTTTTCCAGTTCTCACCCCGCTAGCAATTGATCCTAGCCATCCATTTCCTTACATCTCCAATCTCAGTCTGAATTTGGCAGTCGTTGTTAAAAATCCAGAAACTGAAGCAGAGTTTTTTGCACGGGTGAAAGTGCCTAAAGCGTTACCCCGCTTCTTAGCACTACCAGCAGCTTTAGGAGTTCAAATTCAAGGACAACCTGTGCATTGGACTGGAGTGCTTTTGGAACAAGTACTGGCACACAATCTAGAGTCGCTGTTTCCTGGAATGAATATTCAGGAGTATTACCTGTTTCGCATTACCCGCGATTCTGATTTGGAACTTGAAGAAGATGAAGCAGACGATTTGCTACAGGCGATTGAGCAAGAACTCCGCAAGCGGCGTGTCGGTGGTTCGACAGTGAGGCTAGAAATAGAATCTCAAACTCCAGAACCAGTTAAAGCAAAGCTATTACAAGAGTTAGATTTAGCAGAAAGTGATGTTTATCAAATTCAAGGGTTGCTTGGTTTAGGCGATCTGATGTCATTTATGGCATTGCCTCTACCTGAACTGAAAGATCCACCTTGGAAGTCCGTAGTACCATCCCGCGTACAAGGAATCAGCATTCCTCAACTTAATCCAGAAATTCAGGAATCTGAGGAAAGAAAAGATTTTTTTTCGGTCATTAAGGAGGGAGATTTATTAGTACACCATCCTTATGAATCTTTTTCCTCTACAGTACTGCGGTTTATTACCCAAGCTGCCTACGATCCAGATGTACTAGCGATCAAAATGACTCTTTATCGCACTTCTGGTGACTCTCCCATTGTTAATGCACTGATTGCAGCTGCAGAAAATGGCAAGCAAATTGCTGTTTTAGTTGAACTCAAAGCCCGTTTCGATGAGGAAAATAATATTTATTGGGCGCGGCGCTTAGAACGTGTGGGAGTTCATGTCGTCTATGGTGTAACTGGCTTAAAAACTCACTCTAAGATCGTAATGGTAGTACGCCGCGAGGGCGATCGCATTCATCGTTATGTTCACGTTGGCACAGGTAACTATAATCCTAAAACAGCAAGACTGTATACAGATTTGGGATTGTTTAGTTGTCGGGAAGATTTAGGTGCAGACTTGACAGATTTGTTTAATTACTTAACGGGATACTCGCGCCAAAAGTCTTATCGTCAGTTGTTAGTTGCGCCAGTGAATATGCGCGATCGCTTTTTAGCTTTGATTCATCGTGAAATCGAACATTGCCACAATGGTTCAACAGGGCGCATTGTTGCTAAGATGAATTCTCTGGTCGATCCGCAAATTATTGCAACGTTGTATGAAGCTTCTCAAGCAGGCGTGCAAATCGATCTGATTATTCGTGGTATGTGTTGCTTATGTCCTGGGCTGAAAGATATCAGTGAAAATATCCGCGTGATTAGTATTATCGGGCGCTTTTTAGAACACTCCCGCATCTTCTACTTTCACAATGATGGTCAAGAAGAAATCTTTATTGGTAGTGCCGATTGGATGCCGCGTAACTTAGATCGCCGCGTTGAAGCCATCACTCCAATTCATGACCCGAAAATTGCTAAAGATCTCCAAGAAATTTTAGGCATTATGCTAGCTGATAACCGCCAAGCTTGGGAATTACAACCAAATGGCAGCTATATCCAAAGGCAACCTACCGAAGATAGCCCCGAAGCTAGTTCGCAAAATATCTTGATGCAAATGGCACGCGATGCAGTTGCTAGCTGAAAAATCACAAATGCCCTCCGACTTCAGTCGGAGGCTACCCAAGAAAAGTGTACGAAGGTACACTTAAGCAAAATCTTTAGCAGTAATTTCACTTTGATTTGCCAAGCACTCTTGATTTTTGTAGACGACTGGTCTAATATAAGGTCATGGGCAAGGACACCACAAAAATTGCACTCCTAAAAACTGGTGCGCGTTTCCTCAAAGAAAAGGGATACAACCACACAGGGATACAGGAAGTTTTGCAAGCAACAGGAGTACCTAAAGGTTCGTTTTACTACTACTTCAAAAGTAAGGAGGACTTTGGGCTGGAAATTATTGAAAATGATGTTTGCGAACACAATCGAGTATTAGACCACTATCTTAAGGATGAAACATTTTCACCTTTAACTCGCTTGCGACGATATTTTGAAGCAAAGTACGAAGAATTTTCCTCGTTGCAGTGTCGTGAAGGGTGTCTATTAGGTAATCTCGGTCAAGAATTAGCAGATCAAAATGAAAGGTTTCGTCTGCGCTTAGAAGAAATATTTGCCCAATGGCGCGATCGCTACATCGATTGTTTACAGCAAGCCCAAGCGGTCGGAGAAATTTCATCAGATTTAGACGTTGGTGTTCTTGCTGATTTCTGCCTGAACAGTTGGGAAGGGGCATTACAACAAATGAAAGTGACAAAAAGTCCTGTTCCTCTACAGACTTTTATGAGTGTGATGTTTGATGTTGTTCTTAAGCCCTAAGAGTTAGGTTTTACTCAAAATACTGTGTTAGTTAGTAGTAGACCAGTCTAATAACGGAAGAATTCTATGCATAAGAAGATTTTGATTGTCGTTACAAGTCATGAAGAACTTGGTAACACAGGGAAAAAGACAGGTTTTTATCTTTCAGAAGTAACACATCCGGATGATGTATTTACTCGGGCGGGCTATGAGGTTGATTTTGTGAGTCCCAAAGGTGGAAAAGCGCCAATGGACGGAGTAAAACTTGAAGATCCCCTCAACAAAGCATTTTTGGATGACCCTGAGAAGGTTAAGCAAGTTGAAAATACACTGCAACCATCACAAATAGAACCCGATCAGTACGATGCCATTTTCTATGCTGGCGGGCATGGCACAATGTGGGATTTTCCCAACAATCAAGAACTTGCCCAAATTGCTGCCAATATCTACGACCAAGGTGGTGTTGTCGGTGCAGTTTGTCATGGACCTGCAGGATTAGTCAATATCAAACTTGCCAACGGTGAGTATCTCATCAAAGGTAAAACTGTTTCTGGCTTCACAAACGAAGAAGAAGCCGCAGTAGAACTCACTGAAGCTGTGCCGTTTCTACTCGAATCAAAATTAAAAGAACAAGGCGCAGAGTTTAGCAAAGCAGCAAATTTTGAGGCACACGTTGTAACAAGCGATCGCCTCGTCACTGGACAAAACCCCGCTTCAGCCGCAGGTGTTGCTGAACAAATGCTGCAATTAATCGAAAGTGCGGCAACTGCACCCGCTACAGCCTGAAATTAACTATCAGGGTTTGGCATTGCCAAGCCCCCTTACACTAACCAAAAAATTCTATGCAAAACTTTATCTTCCACAACCCCGTCAAGATTCTTTTCGGTAAAGGTCAAATTGCTAAAATTCCCCAAGAAGTGCCGCAAGCAGCAAAAATTTTGATAACCTATGGCGGTGGTAGCATCAAGAAAAACGGTGTTTACGACCAAGTAAAAGCTGCACTTCAAGACTTTACAGTTCTAGAATTTGGTGGAATTGAACCTAATCCTCGTCTGGAAACATTGATGCAAGTTGTAAAACTTGCCCGTCAAGAAAACATTGACTTTCTCCTTGCAGTTGGTGGTGGTTCAGTTCTAGATGGAACAAAGTTTATCGCCGCAGCGATACCTTTTCAAGGAGATCCTTGGGATATTTTGGCAAAAAAAGCCCCAGTTAGCGCAGCAGTGTCACTCGGTGCTGTTCTCACATTACCTGCAACGGGTTCAGAGATGAATTCTACATCTGTTGTGACTAAAGAAGAAACCCGCGAAAAGCTTTACTTCAGTAGTTCTTTAGTCTTTCCTAAGTTTTCAGTTCTCGATCCAGAAGCGACATTTTCTTTACCACCCAAGCAAATCAGTAATGGTATTGTCGATGCGTTTACACACACTGTAGAACAATATCTCACTTACCCTGCTGATGCACCTCTACAAGACCGCATGGCAGAATCCATTTTGCAAACATTAATTGAGGAAGGACCGAAAACGATCGCTCATCCTACTGATTACACGGCACGGGCGAATGTGATGTGGTGTGCCACAATGGCACTTAATGGCTTAATTGGTGCAGGAGTTCCCCAAGATTGGGCAACGCACATGATTGGGCATGAATTAACTGCTTTACATGGATTAGATCACGGTCAAACTTTGGCTGTTGTTTTACCTAGTGTGTTGGAAATTAAGCGCGATACCAAGCGAGAAAAACTATTGCAATATGCAAAGCGAGTTTGGGGAATTACTCAAGGGGATGAAGAACAAATAATTACAGAAGCGATCGCCCGTACGCGCCACTTCTTTGAATCTGTCGGTGTCCCCACGCGGATGTCTGCATACGATGTCTCAGCCGAAACAATTCCTGAGATTAGCGATCGCCTAAAAAATCGCGGGATGGTAGCACTTGGTGAGAAACAAGATATTACTCCTCAAGTTGTTGAAGAAATCTTAACACTCAGTGTTTAGTGAACAACACAAAAAAGCGTCCTCACAAGAGGACGCTAACTGCTGATGAGATGTTGCTGATAGACATTAACCACTAATTGTGGGTGCACTCACAGCTACCGGAACAGGAGTCCCCGAAGCCAAATCAAGTGGGAAGTTATGAGCATTGCGTTCGTGCATGACTTCAATTCCCAAGTTGGCGCGGTTCAAGACATCTGCCCAGGTTGTTACAACACGACCTTGCGAGTCAAGCACTGATTGGTTAAAGTTAAAACCATTCAAGTTAAATGCCATTGTGCTGATACCTAAAGCTGTAAACCAGATACCAACGACAGGCCAAGCACCTAAGAAAAAGTGTAGCGATCGCGAGTTGTTAAAACTAGCGTACTGCCAAATCAATCGTCCAAAGTAGCCGTGAGCAGCGACAATACTATAAGTTTCTGCTTCTTGTCCAAACTTATATCCCAAATTCTGTGATTCAATCTCGGTAGTCTCCCGAATTAACGAGGACGTCACCAAAGATCCATGCATAGCACAGAACAACGAACCACCAAACACTGCTGCTACACCCAACTGATGGAAGGGATGCATCAAAATATTATGCTCTGCTTGAAATACAAGCATAAAGTTGAATGTACCAGAAATACCCAAAGGCATACCGTCAGAAAAACTACCTTGCCCAATCGGGTAAATCAAGAAGACAGACGTTGCAGCAGCGACAGGTGCAGAATAAGCTACACAAATCCAAGGACGCATTCCTAAGCGGTAGCTAAGTTCCCATTGCCGACCTAGCCAGCAAAAGATACCGATAAGAAAATGAAAGACAATCAGTTCATAGGGTCCACCATTGTATAACCATTCATCCAAAGAAGCTGCTTCCCAAATTGGGTAAAAGTGCAAGCCGATCGCATTAGAAGAAGGAACAACAGCACCAGTAATAATGTTGTTTCCGTAAAGTAAAGAACCGGAAACAGGTTCGCGAATGCCATCAATATCGACAGGTGGAGCGGCAATAAAGGCAATAATGAAACAAACGGTAGCGGTTAACAAACACGGAATCATCAGTACGCCGAACCAACCAACGTACAATCGATTTTCCGTACTCGTGACCCAATCACAGAACCGCTCCCACAGATTACCGCTTTCGCGTCGCTGTAGTATTGTAGTCATGGTTCTATTCAGGAAAAAAGTGTTTAATTAATTTGCGGATAATTTATTGAAAAACGATGTTTTCTAAGCGTTGTCTTATTTCGTCTCAGAGCCAGGTCTTGTACACTCGATCCTTACGACTCCTCACACCAATACATTCATTTCCCGAAGACGATAGTATATTTGGGAATTTACTGACTCTATATTCTTAGTATTTACATTGATTTTTGCTATAAATCAATTAACTTGTATTAAGTTTTGCTAGCGTTTGTTACAAAGATTCCCATAGCAAAAAGCGCCCCCTGAGTAGGAGGCGCTTCTGAGATTAGATTCAGGCTAAAAATTAACCGTTGATGCTAGGAGCAGTTAAAGCAACTGGAGTAGCATCGCCTGCTGCTAAGTCGAGAGGGAAGTTGTGAGCGTTGCGCTCGTGCATGACTTCCATACCCAAGTTAGCGCGGTTGAGCA